>CACZPK010000018.1 GCA_902783035.1 Oscillospiraceae bacterium | reverse complement strand
TTCTCCTGCGCCTGCTTCGCGTTCACATAGAACAGCAGGAACGCCTGCGGATCGCTGCGGCCGAGTACCACGCCGAAGGGTTTGTTGATCGCGTTGCCCCACGCCTTGCTTGCCGGCTCGAACCGTTTGTAGAGCTTGCCAAGCTTCGGCTTGAGCAGTTCCGTGGTCTTTGCCCAAAGCTGCTCGCATAATGCCTTGTCGTCCTCGCTCAACCCCTCCGTGGGGTGCAAAAGCGCCATAACCGCCGTTTTTTCCATGCCTTCTCCTTTCTTTACGTCAGCGCCTTGAAGCCGTTTGGCGTCAAGACGTTGAAAATCATTTTGTTTGTGATGGTTTCGCGCACCTGCGTCGCCATGTGCTGGCCCCGCGCGCTGAACTTCTCCTCCGATTCCGTCTTTACGGCCTTCACGATGCGGCCCTTGATGATGTGCGGATGCTCACATTCGATGAGTCCGTTTATCAAGCCGGAGCCGCCGATCAAGCCGATCTGACCGATGGAAAGCGGAAGCAGGGGACGCTTTACGCCGCCGTCCAGCTCGCTTCGTGCCATCATCTGGGCGAAGCTGCCGGAGCGCCGCAGCTGCACCTCCAGTTCCTTCTCGTTGAAGTTCTCCCCGCGAAAGTCTTTGACCGTCAGCTCCCGCCCCGGCAGGGCGTAGCGTCCTTCGTCGATCATTGTGAGGCTCGGTATCTTCTCCGGCGAGTACGCATAGCGTTCCAGCCAAGCCGTATCCTGCGGTTCGCGCGCTCTGCGCTTCCTGACGCCAAACACCGCGACCTGCTTGAACTTCTTAAACTCTTCGTCGGTAAAACGCCAGACGGAGAGGTCGTCAAAGTTATCCACAAGGATCTGGCAAATGTCCTGTGTCAGCCGATAGTACGGAATGACATAGATCAGAAGCCCGCCGTAGGCAAGCGCGGGGATGCTCTCGATCAGGAATCTTTTTTCGTGCCGCGCACGGCTGCCGCTCTGGTTGAGCACGGACAGATAGGGCGGGTTGAGAAACAACAGATGGAACGACTCTCTGCTCACCGTACTGTAAAAAAAGCTGCCGAAGCCGACGCGGTGGAGCGTCCGTTGCGCCTCCTCCGCACGGCCTTCGTCCAGTTCCACGCCGTAGGTGTAGCAGTTGTTCCCGACCGCAAGCTGCTTGAGCGCCGCGCCGCAGCCGCAGCACGGATCGAGCAGGTTGGTCGTCACGCCCTCCGGAAAGAGAATTGCCCTCAGCATGAGCGCGATGTTGTCTGGATCGGTGGGATAGAAGCCCATCTTGACGTTGTTCATCAGCCGCCCGATCACCTGCGCGTTGGTGGTGTCTCCCATCGGGAGACGCTTTGCGAACGCGCACACGGCGTCGTAGACGCTTTTGTAGTTCGTGCTCATAAGGTCGTAGGCGAGCATTCCGTCATGGAGCTGCCCCGCAACGGGCGCGAGAGCGTATTCCTCCGCTTCCAGCAGGAACAGCCGCACATCGGCGAGTGCGGCGACAAGAGCTTTTCTGGAGCGCATCAGCTCCGCGTAGGCGTCCCTTGCCGCGGCGCGGTCGGTGTCTTTCGCCTGCTCGACTCTCGCCCGCTGAATGACCATTGCCGTCATCAACTGCGGGATGCTCACGCGCAGCTCCGCGAGGCGCTCCGCCGCGTAGTAGCGGTCGGTGGCCGTGCTCTCAGGCTGCGAGCTCATAGGGGGCTTCCTTCCGCAGCGCCAGCAGACCGCCGAGCAGCTCGGTGTAGCTCATGCGGCTGAAATCAGCATAGCTGAGGAAATGGTTGCAGCCGCCCTTGTGATCCCGCGAGCTGCGGATGCTGCGATAGACGAGCACATTGCCGCCATAGGCGAACTGCGAGAGGCAGACATAGACGCCGCCTTCGCCCCACATGCCGGTGAGGCAGCACTCGCCGGAGGTCGCAATGCCCGCGGCGTTGCTGATAACGGTTGCGTTGTGAAGCCCCAGATCCTTCGCGAGCGCGCGGAGAAAAGCTCTCCCGATGTGGAGGAACAGCTTCTTGTCCCCGTTCGGGCCGCACTCCTTCTCGCCGTCGATATTGCTGAGGTCTTTTCCGAGAAGCTCGCTGATACGGCGCATATTGGTTTCCTGCGATTTCATAGACATATTCATTCCTCCCTGACAGCACGTTGTTTTTCTTCTATGCGTTGCTTTAGGTCTCGGATGCGGTCTTGCAGTTGAGAATAGCGCGTCGTGGACGGGGTTTTGTTGCGGCGCATACAGTAGCCCCACTGTGTTCCCGTCCGGCGCATGACCTCCGCGTAATACTGCTCCTCCGCTTTTGCAAGCTGCTTTTTCAGCGTTTCGAGCGAATAGTTCCGCATAATAGCCGCCCTCGGAAGAGCAGACGGTTACGCCGCCTGCTCGCCGCGAGCGCCCTCGAAATCAAAGACGGGGGCGTTATCCTCCGGCGTTCCGGGCAGTACGCGGAGCGTATAGCCCTGATCCCTCAGCAGGAGAAAGCTGCTGACGATGCGCTTGAGTTCCACGTCGCCTTCGTCCGCCGCAATGCCGTTTTCCTCCATGATCTCGCGCACCGTCTTGGCGACTTGTAAGCGGATGGCCTCCGTCTCCGCGGTGTCCGCGGCGCGCTCCAGCGCCTCCTCCGCCTCCGCGACGTCCACCTGCTTCTGCTCTGGTTCCGGCTCTTCCGCCTTGCGCGGTTCCTTGAGGGAAAGCCACAGCGACGTGAGCGCGGAGAGGATCAGCGTCATCAGCAGACCGCGCTTCTTGGGACGCAGATTTACCACCTCGTCGGCATCCACTTCGTCCACCTCGCTGACCGCGACGGTCAGCTTGCCCGTCTTGACGTAGGCGGCGGAGAGGAACGTGGAAACCGCGGCGCACTCGCTCGCGATCAGCTCCGGCGTCTGCGCCTGCTCCGCGATGAAACGCTTGCAGATGACCGAGCCGGACTCGATCTCGCGGATGCGGATGTCGTTTGCGTGGATGCTCTGCGCGTCGATCATGCCGTCGCCCGTGATGACCTTGGCGTGGACGCCGTAGGTGACCTTCAGGCAGCCCTTGACGATCAGCCGCTCCGTTTCCAGAGACTCATAGTGGACGGTTTCACCCTTGGGAATGTAGATGGTCTTCATGTTTGATTCTCCTTTTCTTTTCTTGCCACTTACGCGGCCTTGTTTTTGGGCTTTTCGAGCGTCGTCTGCATACGGACGGTCTTCGTCGAGAAATCCGTCTGCCTCGCGGCACATTCCCCGTGCGTGAGGATGTTGTAGACCATATCCACCACAGCGGTCGCCGCCGTGATGTTGGCGGCCATGCTCTGGGGATCGGACTGCGACGCCTCGGCACAGGAAAGCTCCGTCGGGAATTTATCGTCCTTGTCGCGCAGCAGCGCGGGGTAGACGCTACCGACCGGCTTTTGCACGGTGCGCCCGTTTTTGCGGACGCCGCACACCACCTGCCCGGAAAACTCCCCGTTGCCGCTGTCGATGTAGATCAGCTCCTTCGACTGCATAAATGCCTTATGGCAGACTTGGCGCGATTTGTTGTTGTCTACCGCGCCGATCAGTACGACCATTTCCTTGAGCGGATCATAGTCATACTGGTGCCGTTT
>CACZPK010000017.1 GCA_902783035.1 Oscillospiraceae bacterium | reverse complement strand
TGTTTGAGCTCATTGACACACAGGCAATAGATTGCCGGAAGGCGATCACCTCAAACAGTCCTGACTTTGAGGATGCTGTTATGATGGAAAGCGCCGCGCGTTCGGAAGTCGATTGCATCGTCACGCGAAACACAAAAGACTATGGCTGCTCGACGGTCAGTGTCTATTCTCCTTCTGAGTTTGTCAAGCTGTTGTTCCCAAGTGAGGACCAAGATAGCTGAAAAACAGGGCAGAGAGTTGTAAAAAAGCTCTCCGCCCTGTTTTCTCTTTACCTTAGTAACCCGTCTTAGGCAGCTTCGGGGGCTTGTTGAGGTTGATGATAACCGTCGTCCAGCTCGCCGTGGCGGTCTCCCACGTCCCGCCGTACTTGCCGCCGGTCTCCGCGCGGGCGGCTCCCACAGTTTAGGGAGTCGCCCGTTCGCAATTCTATTCTTGAGAAACGCCGTTTCTCTTTGTTCAAGCTCCTCATTTTTTAAGTCGAAGAGTAACATTTTCTTATGCCACTGCCGTTCCTACTACACGATCCACCAGCGCCGAAACGCCGTAGATCATGGCAAACAATGCTGTTGCCGGAATAGCAAGCGCGAAGATTACCGCGCTGCCAAGCCAAAGAATGGCTTGACGTCCCCAACCTTTCATGCTATGCCCTCCATTGCTCATGCAACCATGCCAACGCTGCTTCCTGATGCGTATCTGTTGGCTCGTCTGGCTCAATCGGCTCGTCACAGAACACTTCATCCGTGCGCACGGCGACATCCGCGCCAACGGTCAGCCAAAGCTGCGCGCCATCAAAGAGTGTAAATGTCATATTTGCGCTGGCATAGCCTGCCGTGGGCGCGCCGAAGACGCGCGTGTTCTCCATACCGCGAAAAGCCAGCAATGTTGCTTCGCCGGAGCTTCCTGTCAGTTCGTCGGTCAAAATGGCGATTGGGATATGATCGCGCAGCTTAAAGCTCTCCACGCTGATCCCGCTCCCGCCTGAGAACGTGCCATCCTTGAGTGTCATCGCGGTGCGGGAGCCGCCCGCGTTCTCCACATACAGCACATCCCCGTCCGGGAGCAGCGGCGATACCGCCAGTACCATCGGCGCAACGTCGCCGCCCGTATTGTGCCGCAGATCAACGATCACGCCCCGCGCATCCTGATGCAAACGCAGAAAGTCAATGACGATCCGCGCATACTCCTTCGCTTGCTCCGTGTTACCCAAAAACCCCGGCAGTGCAATGGTCACGATGCCATCCATCTCGCTGACGGACGGCATTTGCACGTCCGAATGCATCTCTGTGAGCTTCTGGGGCGGGACTATGCGTGAATGCTTTCCTCCTGCGACGATAACCGCTTCAGAAAGAATGGGATAAGCTTCTTCATAGGTCTTGACGCCCTTTATCTCTTCCAACGCCTTTGCACTCGCTGCGCGCCATTCTTCGGAGCCGGCATAGTAGCCGTTGTTCATCAGCATAACAGCCCGCTCACCATATGCCCTTACCGTTGGTTTCCGCAGATAGAAACCGTAGCTCGGTCCAAAATAGTCAATGGCGAGCAGAGCCGCCGCAAGAAAAGCAACAATAAGGATGATACATATTTTCTTTTTCATCGCCGCTCCTCCCCATCGCTGACGATGGCATAGTACGCCTTCGCCGTATCGCGGTAGACGAACACATAAAAGAGCGCGAACGCGAGGAAGCAGGCGACGTTTGTGATAATGAGCAGCGGCGTATTCTGTACGCCGAAGACCCGGACGATCTTCTGCACAAACGGGAATGCGAACGCAAGATGCACGCCCGCGAGCAGGAGCGGGGCGAAGAACACCGTGAGCACCTGCGAGTTGACGGTGCTTTTGATCTCGCGTTTGGTCATGCCGACCTTCTGCATGATGTCGAAGCGGCTCTGGTCCTCGTAGCCCTCGGAGAGCTGCTTGTAGTAGATAATGAGCGCCGCCGCGGCAATGAACACGATGGAAAGAATGATGCCGAGGAAAAAGAGGCTGCCATACATGCCGAAGAAGTCGCTGCGATCCCCCGCAAGTGTCCCTACGCCGAAGGCAATCCATTCCGGCTGCTTTCCGTCGTTTATTTGATCAGACACCGTCTTATAAATCGTCTGCCCGAGCTTGATCTGCTCGTCGTCACTGACGCCCGGCAAGTCAAAATAGCAGTACTGTCTGGCAGCGGCGGTCAGCAGATTTTGATGATGGCTCTCTACAAATGCCGCGATCTCCGTTGCGTAATCCTCCCAATCCGGCACGACCACAAAGTATGCCGTAACGAGTGTGTCGGACGTAGAAAGCTTCATCGGCAACTCGGTCAGCGCACCGTTGACGCGGAGCGTCCGGCACCCCTTGATGGTGAACGTATCATATTCGTAAGGCTCGCCGCTCGACCAAATCAGCGTCTCGCCGGGAGAAAGCGTTAAGCTCGTTCCCATGAGCCGGTTGTAATCAGCAAGAGGAAGCACATAGATCGAGCGGTTTCTTTCCAGCATGGACTGCGGGGTGGATATATCCACATTGCGGGTGACGCCGTCGAGATCCACCGTGCCGTTTTCAAAATAGCCGCTGGTATCCAACGCCGTAAACGCAATCATACCGTCTTCGCGGCCGAGCGTTTCATTTCGCGCCATGCTGCACAGCTCAGCGAGCGTCTCCTCCGTGCAGCTCGCAGGCGTGGAGAGGCGCAGCCTTGCCATCATGTCGTAGGGGCATTGCCCATGCAGCGCGTCGTCGCCGCCGAAGTAGAGACAGCTGGTGGACGAGAGCATCACGAGCACCATCGTCGCGAGGATGCAGATGGACGCAAGACCCGCGCCGTTGCGCTTCATACGGAACGCCATCGACGAGACGGAAACAAAGTGGTTCGGCTGATAGTAATAGCGCTTGTTCTTTTGCAGCAGCCTGCACAGCACGACCGAGCCGGCGATAAACAGCAGATAGGTCGCGACAATGACCATCAGCACGGCGGCAAAGAAGATAAAAACGGCGGTCAGCGGCTCGTCGATCTTCACGGCGAGGTAGTACGCCGCGCCGAGCAGCGCGACGCCCGCGAGCGCGAAGAGCCAGTTCGCTTTCGGCGGCTTTTCGCCCGCCGTCTCGCTTTTGAGCAGATCGAGCGGCTTGGTGATACCGACGCGAGCGACGGACACGATCAGGATAAGCCCAAAAATCGCTCCGAAGAAGCCAATCGACGCCGCGATGCTTTTCAGCGAAACAGAGAGCGCGTAGCCCACTTGCTCACCTGCCATATGCAGAAGAAACAGCTCTGCGAGCTTCGAGAACAGGATTCCGCCGGCAAGTCCGACGATTAGAGCAAAGAGCGCCGAAAGCAGCGCCTCCCACAGCAGGATGCGGCTCAAATTTGCCTTGTTCATGCCAAGAATGTTGTATAGTCCGAATTCCTTGTTCCGCCGACGCGAAAGAAACGCGTTGGTGTAGAACAGGAACAAAAGCGAGAACAGCGCCATGACGAAGGTGCCGAGGGTAAGGATCATCGACATACCGTTGCCGCCGCGCATGGTTTTCATCAGCGGAGAGTAAGCGAGCGCGGAGAGGATGTAGAACATCATTACCGTGCTCGCGCAGGTGAGCAGGTACGGCAGATAGAGCCGTTTGTTCTTGCGCATCCCGTCAAGCGCAAGCTTCAGATAGAATCCCTGCTTCATGCGATCTCGCCTCCCGTGGCCAGCACCGTCAGCGTATCGGAGATCTTCTGGTAAAGCTGTTCGTTGGTATCCTTACCGCGGTAGATCTGATGATAGACCTCGCCGTCACGGATAAACAGCACGCGCGTCGCGTGGCTCGCCGCCTTGACGGAGTGCGTCACCATCACGATCGTCTGGCCCTTGCGGTTGACGTCCGCGAAGAGCGTCAGCAGCTCGTCGGTCGAGCGGGAGTCCAGCGCGCCGGTCGGCTCGTCAGCAAGCAGCAGCTTCGGCTCGGTGATGAGCGCGCGGGCGACCGCGGCGCGCTGCTTCTGCCCGCCCGAGACTTCGTAGGGGTACTTCTTCAAAAGCTCCGTGATGCCGAGCTCCGCCGCGAGCGGCTGCAAACGCTCCGCCATCTCCGCGTGGGTCTTTCCCGCGAGCACGAGCGGGAGATAGATGTTATCCTCCAGCGTGAAGGTGTCTAGCAGGTTAAAGTCCTGAAACACGAACCCGAGCTGGTCGCGCCGGAACGCCGCCACGTCCTTCTCCGGCAGCGAGGATGTGTCCACGCCGTCGAGCAGCACCGTGCCGCCCGTCGGCTTATCGAGCGCCGCGAGCAGGTTCAAAAGCGTCGTCTTGCCGCTGCCCGACTCGCCCATGACCGCGACATATTCCCCGCGCTCGACGGAGAAGTTGACGCGCCGCAGCGCCTCCACCTGCTGCGTGCCGAAGCGCGAGGTGTAGACCTTTTTCAGATCGTGTACTTCCAAAATACTCATGTTGCTTCCTCCTTTTGGTGTACACATCATAGCAAGCGGGAAAATGTTTCGCCATCGATTTGGCTTACATTTTCCCGCTCAATTCTTACAGTTTTGTAAGATATCTCATTCCACCGACAGCTTTTTCCGTGCAAGGTCGAGCCGCACGGTCGTACCCTTTCCCGGCTCGGACTCCACGGAGATCGTATGCCCGAGGTTTTGACACACGCGGCGGCAGAGGTACAGTCCCAGCCCGCTCGCGCGCTTGTCCGTGCGTCCGTTATAGCCCGTATAGCCCGGCTCGAAGACGCGCGGCAAGTCCTCCGGCGCGATGCCGATGCCCGTGTCCGAGACGCAAAGCGTGGCTTCGCCCGCAAGATAGATCGAAACCTTGCCCTCCGGCGTATATTTGAGCGCGTTAGAGATCAATTGCTCCAGCACGAACGCGAGCCATTTTTCGTCCGTCAGCACGCGCAGGTTCGTCGGGTGAAGCTCCAGCGCCAAATGCCGCTCGATGAACTCGCCCGAGAACTTTTTCACCGCACCGCGTACAATGGGGTCAAGCTCGTATTCCCGCAGCACATAGTCCGTGGAGGCGGCGTCAAGGCGCAGGTACGCGAGCACCATTTCGACATAGCGCTCCACGCGCCCCAAGTCCGCCGTCAGGCGGCGGGAGAGGGGCGTATCCTCGTTCTGGAGCGTCAGGCGCATCGCCGCGATGGGCGTTTTGATCTGGTGCGCCCAGAGCGTGTAGTATTCCACCATATCGGCGTACTTGCGCGCGTCGTCCTCCTCCCGCGCGCGCCGCGCCTCCTGCAAAAGTGCAATGATACGGCGGTAGTCTGCATCGTCCAAGCTCTCCGCGTCGGGCAACATATCATCTGTCAGCTCGGAAGTGAGCAAGGAGAGGGTTTGGTGCTTTTTTACTGCCTTCACTCCTCGCAGCAACGCATAAACGAGCCAGAGAACGAAGCAGAGCAGCGATGGATAAAGCACCGCTTTCAGTGGCAGGGCATACAGCCAAAACACCGCGCCGAAAATCGCGCAGCACAGCAAAAAGAGCGCAAACGCCGGCAAAAAGCTGCGCAGATAGCGTTTCCAAAAATCTCTCATTCAATCAGATACCCCACGCCGTGCTTGGTGGCGATAAAGTCTCGCAGTCCCGCCGCGTCCAGCTTTTTGCGCAGGCGGCCGATGTTGACCGTCAGCGTATTGTCGTCCACGAACTCGTCCGATTCCCACAGCAGCTCCATCAGCTTCTCGCGGCTGACCGTGCGCCCCTTGGACTGCATCAGTCCCAGCAGAATACGGTATTCGTTTTTTGTCAGCTCGATCTTTTCGCCCTCATATTGGAGCGACCCGTCGCCGGTATTCAGCAGCGCGCCGCGGTGCTCTAGCACCGGCGCGGAACCGCTGAAATCGTAGGCGCGGCGCAGCAATGCCTGGATTTTCGCCATCAAAACGCTCTGGTCAAAGGGTTTGGCGATAAAATCGTCCGCGCCCATGTTCATCGCCATGACGATGTTCAGATTGTCGGCGGCGGAGGAGATGAAGATGACCGGCACCTTGGAGACGCTGCGAATTTCGCGGCACCAGTGGTAACCGTCGTAGAACGGCAGTGAAATGTCGAGCAGCACGAGCTGCGGCGCGCAGGCGGAAAACTCCGCCATGACGTTGCGAAAATCCCGCGCGCAGACGGTCTCCATATCCCACAGCGCGGTCTGCGCTGCGATGGCGTCCGCGATACCGCGGTCGTCCTCGACCAGAAAAATGCGATACATGGCGCACCTCCTCTCTGGCATTTAGCGGTGTGAGTATAGCACAGGAACAGGTCAAAAACAAGCGCAAAGAAATCTTGCCCTCCAAGCCGCTTCAATTCAGAGCAGCGCGGCTCCCTTTGCGAGAGCCGCGCTGCAGTCACCTTAGTAACCCGTCTTAGGCAGCTTCGGGGGCTTGTTGAGGTTGATGATAACTGTCGTCCAGCTTGCCGTGGCGGTCTCCCATGTGCCGCCGTACTTGCCGCCGGTCTCCGCGCGGTTGATCATCGAGTAGTTGTTCGCGGCGTTGCCGTCCACGCAGACGGTGAGCGTCGGCGAGGCGACGCTCTGGAAGCCGACAGGCACCTTGCCAAAGTCAAAGTACACATCCGTCACGCGCTCGCCCGCCTGCACCGGAATGGCATTGAGCGAGAACGAGTAGTTGTTGGTCGTGACGAGGTTCGACGCGAGCACCTGATACGTGTTGTTGCCGGAGGTCTTGTAGAGGATGCGGTAGGTGAGCCGCGCGCTGTAGGTGCCGGTGGTGAACGTCATGGCCGTCGCCACGTCGGTCGGAATGCGGTCATGCCAGAAGAAATCCTCCAGCGGCACGTTCGAGGTGTTCGCCACCGTGATCGTGTAGCGCATCTGCTCGCC
>CACZPK010000016.1 GCA_902783035.1 Oscillospiraceae bacterium | reverse complement strand
TATTGAAACGGAGTGCGCGAACGGCGTCACGCAGAAGCAGCTCGACAAGGTCTGCAAGCACGCGCAGGTACGCTTTCTCGGCTGCTATGACTCAGTTGAGAAGTAACGCGAGCGAGATGCCCGCACAATGGATGAGGATTGCTTCAATCAGAGGTTCCCTGTTATGAGAAAAAACAATGAGCCAAACAAAGAGCTGTCGAAGGAAAGGTCTAAAGGTCAAATGCTTAAAAAACCGCTGACAAACCATGTAAAGCATCCCACTTTTTTTGCGCTTGGAGTTATATGCCTGCTATCGCTGTTCTGCATAGCGGTTGTGATAAGAAGCGCTTATTTCAGAGGTGATTCAACCGGCTTGTCTCAAATCGTCCACATTATCTGCCTCGTTTTTTTAACTCTGCTGGCAGGGCATTTGATCGTAAAAAAAGAAACTGCCGGAGCGATGCGCTATTTCATGCTCTTTCTCCTTAATGTATATCTCTCCCTCTTTTTTTCCGCTCTGCAAGGCAGCGTTTACGGGCTGCCGGAGCATTCCCGGCAGATAGCCGTATTGTCAGCTGTGGACTATTTTTTCTCCATGCTGCTTTTTTTGACGTTATGGCTTTATCAGAAGCAGTTTATGGAGGAGTCGGTCATTACCCGCGTCGTTACGGTGTTCATTTCCGCAGGGGTTATTTTTTATACCGGCGCCATTATTCTCAATCTGCACAGGCCGATTCTTTTTCTTATCACCGAGGACGGTACATATTCCGACAGCGTGGAGGATAATATCAGCATCATCATAGATCTGTTCTGCCTCATTTCAATGTGCGCCGCTACGGTTTTTTCCAAATTGAGCAGGACGCGGAAGCTCTCGTTTTTATGCTGCATTCTATCTCCCACCCTGTATTCGGTGCTGTTTTTGAATCTGTATGATCCGGACATGGGCAATTATGCCTGGGGTCTGATAACCGTCGTCATCATACTGCCGATCTGCCTTATTTTTCTGAACTCCAATGACGAGCTTGAAAAGGATGCTCTGAGGCATGAAAAGGAACAGGTACGGCTTCAGGTCACAGCGATGGTCTCACAAATGCAGCCCCATTTCCTTTACAATTCCCTGGCTGTCATTGCAGCTCTGTGCGAAGAGGACCCCAAGCTTGCCGCAAAGGCTACTACCGCGTTTTCGGATTATCTTCGTGAAAATATCAATTTTGCAAATAAAAGCGATCCTATCTCTTTTTCAGAGGAATTGAGCCACATAAAAATCTATGTCTGGCTTGAGAAGCTCCGCTTTTCAAATAAGCTGAACATTGAATATGATATAAAGTATGATGCGTTCCCGGTACCGGCGCTGTCGGTGCAGCCAATCGTCGAAAATGCCATACGGCATGGCATCTGTAAAACAAGGGAAGGGGGAACGGTCAAGATCTGCTCGTATGTTACGGATCAGTATTATGCTGTTACGGTTTCCGACAATGGGGCGGGATTCGACGTCTCACAGGCAATCGACGACGGCAGGCAGCATTTAGGCATAGAAAACACCAGATATCGAATCTGGGAGATGGTGGGCGGCAGTCTCAATATTGTAAGCACTCCGGGGAAAGGCACGACCGTAACCATAAAAATTCCAAAATAATGCGGTAAAATTATGGCTGTTTGACGGATTTTTAACGGTTTTTTCGATACAATTACAAACATGTCCAAATGAAATGCGGAGGAGTGGGAAAATGAAGAAACTATTCACGATCGATGATTTTATGGTGGCTTTCATCTCGGCGCTGGGCTATGGCTTTGGCTATACGATCCCGATGCATCTGGGCTGGCCGCAGTTTGCGTGTATCGTGACCTGCTTTGCCCTCGGAATTGCGCTGGAGGAGATCACCGGCAAGATCGTTTTCAGCAAAGCCGTACAGAAAAAAACGGCCAACCGGGTATTCACTTATGTGACAATCCTGCTCGTTTTCCTGATTGCCGAGTTTGTTTCCGTGCGTTTGCTGGGCGCGTCCCTGATGGAGGACCTGGAGGAGGAGTTCGCGTGGGTCGTGGGCCTTCCCATTCTCGGTCTTGTGGTGAGCCTGTGTATTCGCGCCTTCCGTGTCCGAAAGATCCGCAAGCTTTACGGGGACGGAAGCGAGGGCTATGTATTCGATTTGAAAAAAGAGGACATTGAAGAAACGAACCGGCAGAATCAGCCCATCCTCGGGCAGTATGATGCCGAACTCGCCGTAAAGACAAGAACCGGCGTTTATGTCGGGGAAAAATACAAGAATACCATCTGCTATCTGGGGATTCCCTATGCAAAGCCGCCGGTCGGCGAGCTCCGGTGGAAGGCGCCCGAACCGCTCCCGGCATCGGAGGCCGTATTTGAGGCGAAAAACTTCGGCGCATCGGCCATTCAGGTCGAGCACAAGGGCTCGATCATCAAGCATCACCGGCAGAGCGAGGACTGCCTTACCCTGAATATCGGCGTCTCGGAACAAAAGACGGAGGGCAAAAAGCCGGTTCTCGTGCTGTTCCACCACGGCGATTTTACATCCGGCGGCTCCGTCGATCCCCTGTCGTACGGCGGCGATTTCGCAGCCAATCATCCGGATATTGTGTTCGTCAGCTTTAACTATCGCCTCGGCATCTTTGGGTTTATCGACTTCTCGGAGGTTCCCGGCGGGGAAGCCTGCCCGGACGCCATGAACCTGGGGCTGCTGGATCAGATTGCGGCGCTGAAGTGGATCAGGGAAAACATCGCCGCCTTCGGAGGCGATCCCGAGCGGATCACGGTGCTGGGCTTCGAGTCCGGCGCAACCTGCATCTGCCTGCTGGCTGCCAGCGAGCGGGCGAAGGGCCTGTTCCAGAGAGCTTTCGCGTTCAACGGCAGCCCCGACTCGGCCTATGAGACGCCGGAAGCATCCAGAACCCTGGCGAAGGCGCTGTTGAAGGAAACGAACACTTCGACGATGGCGGAGCTTTTGCAGTTGGATACCGAGGCTTTGAAGGACGCGGCGCAAAGGCTTTGGATGAACATGTGCGCGCCAACCTGTGACGGAGAGCTGATCCCCGGCCAGGTGTTCGACGCCTATCGGAACGGGGCCGCTTCGGGCATCGAGTTTATCGTCGGCATTACCGGCGGAGAAATGCAGGTGATCCGCTCCTCCGTCGGCAGCAGGAACTACGAAGATGCGGTAAACGCGGCTGTGGACAATTTGCAGAGCAATATGGACAGCTCCGTCGCTTCGGCCGTCCGGGCGTATCTCGAGGCGCAGGCGGCGGCGTCGTCCGAACTGGAGGCGAAGTCAAAGCTGGTTGGGCAATGGATCGCGCTGGGTATTTATCGCGTTGCGGCAATGCTGTCGCAGGGCGGGAACAAGGTGCATCTGATGTACTGGGACGAAAAGGCGCTGATCGAGAACCTGGGTTCGGGTACTGCCGATGTTCTGGCGGCATTGCTCGGAAACGGCGAAGCGCTGCGGCTGTATGGCAGCGTGATGAACTCGGATCTGTCCGAGACGCTCCAGGCGCTGCTGTTGAAATTCGTCAACGGGGACGCCCTGCAGCTGTATCGCAACGAAATTTCGGGCTTCGACGGCCTCGACTGGAAGGCGTTCCCCCGGGCGCTCATCGTTGCGGACGGGAAATTCGCGTGCGATACGATCGAGGGCAGGCTTTCAGAGATCAAAGGCTTATTCGACTTTGTGACAAAATAAATGTGAACTGCCTTTGATCGTGAGAAAAATGGCTCAATACAATATTCGGGAAGAGCAATAATCGACGGAACCGCTGTTTGGCTTGTGAGGTATGGAAAATGAAGGTTCTGGCTGTTGAAGATGAGGGCATTCTGTTGGGGCAGTTGACCAACAGGATCCGTGAGGCATTGCCGGAATCGGAGATCGCGGCTTTTGACAATGCCGACGATGCGATTGCCGCGCTGCCGCAGAAGGCGATCGATATCGCCTTTTTGGATATTGCGATTGGGAATATGACGGGAGTCGATCTGGCAAAACGCATCAAAGCCGTATATCCGCACTGCGACATCGTTTTTTGCACGGGATACAGCGATTATGCCCCGCAGGCTTTTGAGCTTGGCGCAAGCGACTATCTGATGAAGCCTGTCACGGCGAAAAAAATAGAACACGCCCTATCGCAGCTTCGCCATACTACCGTGTACAAGGCTGCGGAGCAGGGACTATATTTTCGATGCTTTGGCGATTTTGAGGTATTTTATGATGGAGAACCAGTCGCTTCGTTTACAAAACGATCGAAAGAGCTTTTGGCCTATCTGGTGAATAAGGAGGGCGTTCTTTGCCCTACCTCTGAAATATGCAACGCCATATTTCGGGACAACTCCGATTCTTATCTTCGCATTGCGAAAAAAGACCTCAAAGCGGTCCTTCGCGCTATTGGACAGGAGACCATTCTGGTCAGCGGCTGGGGAGTACTGGGAGTAAACAGAAAAGAGGCCCGGTGCGACTACTATGACTATTTGGACGGAAAACCGGGCACCTTAAACCTGTATAAGGGCGCTTATATGCGGCAATATGCCTGGGCGCAGGGGAAAAAACTGTCAAGCAGCAGCATTTGACCAAATAGGAAACATGAGATCACGGATCCACTTATCAGAGCATTTTACATACGCTAAATTACTGCGGTTTACGCTGCCGTCCATTGTGATGAACCTGTTCGCTTCCCTGTATATCGTCGCGGACGGATATTTTGTCGCAAATTTTGCGGGCAAAACGGAATTTGCGGCGGTCAACCTGATCATGCCCGTGCTGAATATTCTCGGAACGATCGGCTATATGTTCGGCGTGGGCGGCAGCGCGTTGATCGCAAAGACGCTGGGGGAAAAGGATCGGGACCGGGCGAACCGCCTGTTTTCCCTGATCGTGCTGGTGTCGTCCTGCCTGGGCGTTTTGATGATGGTATCGGGCTTTGCCTTTATGCGCCCGATCACAACGATGCTGGGCGCGGAAGGGAAGCTCCTGGAAGACAGCGTGCTGTACGGGCGGATCTTTATTCTGGCTTTGCCCGCGTGGATATGGGTGTATGAGTTCCAGCTTTTCTTTGTCACCGCCGAAAAACCGGGGCTGGGGCTTGCCGTCACGGTAGGCGCGGGACTTTGCAATGCTGCGCTCGACGCGCTTTTTTTGATCGGGTTTCACTGGGGGCTTGCGGGCGCGGCGGCGGCGTCGGCCTTGACCCAGCTCGTGGGAGGCGTGTTTCCTCTCGTTTATTTCAGCCGAAGGAACAACAGCCTCCTCAAGCTGGTAAAACCTGTATGGGATAGCAGGGTGCTTGTGAAATGCTGCGCAAACGGCTCCTCGGAATTTATGGCGGAGGCCGCCGCGTCCCTTGTGGGGATCGTCTACAATGTGCAGCTGCTTCGGTATGCGGGGGAGGACGGGGTCGTCATTTATGGCCTGCTGATGTATGTCAGCCTGATTTTCTCCGCCGTCTTTGTGGGGTATTCCAACGGGATCGGACCGGTATTCAGCTATCACTACGGCGCGCAGAACCACGGGGAGCTCAAAAGCCTGCGGAAAAGGAGCCTGATGCTCATCGCCCTTGCCTCTTGTGCGATGTTTGTCCTTTCGGAAGCGCTTGCCCATCCGTTTTCCGCCTTGTTTCTGCAGGATGCGCTGCTGCCGGACGCCGTACACGCGTTTCGCATCGTCTCGTTGGTATACCTGTTCACAGGGATGGCTGTTTTCAGCTCCGCCTTCTTTACCGCTTTGAACGACGGGCAGGTATCGGCGCTAATCTCCTTTTTGCGGACGTTTGTTTTTGAGCTTGGCGCGGTGCTTTTGCTGCCGAAGCTGCTCGGCGTAGACGGCATATGGTGCTCGGCCGTTTTCGCGGAACTGATGGCGGCCACCGCCGGGGGCGCATTTATGACCGCGCTGCGAAGGAAATATCAATACTAATAATGTTATCCCCGGCGCGATCGGAATGTGATCCGCCGGGGGCATGTTATTTTGCGGCGCGGTCCGGGATCGTCACCGTCACCACGGTCCCGCCGCCATCGCGAGGCTGGATGGTCATACTGCCGCCGCACATCATTTCCAGCCTCTGCCGTATGTTATTCAGCGTGGTATGCGGCTTACCTATGTCGGAGGGGTCAAAGCCGGGGCCGTTGTCCGCCACGACGAGCTTGCTGCCGGAATCCGTGTGCCAAGCCCGGATGGAGATATGCAGCGGCTCGGCATCGGGATCCATGCCATGCTTGACTGCGTTTTCCACAATGGGCTGAAGCGTCAGCGGCGGCAGGCGAAAATGGGTAAACGGCGTATCGTAATCCACAACAAGCATATCGTCATACTGCGCCTGCTCCACGGCCAGATAGGCGCGGGTATGCTCCAGCTCTGTGGAAAAGGGAATGGCGCTGTCACCGGCGACGGCGTTGAAATTCTTGCGCAGATAGTCGGCAAAATCCATTGTGACCTGTCGGGCCTTTTGCGGATCGAGCCTGCAAAGACTGTGGATAGTCATCAGGGTATTATAAATGAAATGCGGCCGCATCTGCAGCACCATGACGCTGGCGCGCTCATGGGCGATCTCCCGCTGGAGGCTTAGATCTCGCTCGATCTGCTCGGAAATGATGAGGCTGTACATGGAAAGCGACGAGAGGACGAGGCTGAAGTCGATGATTGGATAAACATCGACGAACATCTGTATCGGCAGCGCAGCCGCCATCGGCAGCAGCGCGATGAGGAAACTGACGAAAACTCTGTGGGAAAGTTGCTTTCGACGGTGCATCGCGCCTGCGAGGTTGAGCAGCGCGATCACCGCTAACGGCAGCAGCAGAAGCGCGTACCATTGGCCGCGGTAGTACTGATTGTCAGGCGTTACATAGGAGAAGATGCTGGTAAAAGGCGCGATGATAATCAGCACAAAATAGACTGTCCACAGGCCAAGCACACAGTGAAGGAGCTTGCTTGAGTACGCGCTTTCTCCCGTGTTGTGCAGCAGGTAAAATGTCTGCATGGGCAGTGGAATCGAGAGGAGCAGTGATTCCAGAACCAGCAGGAGAATAACCGCCATTCTCGGACCGGAAAGAGCTGTCAGAACCATTTCGAGAAGACAGAAAAAACAGGAAAGCATCAGAACGATAAAATAGACCTGAAAGAAGCGTTTGCTCCAACGGTCGAAACTGGGCATAACGGCAGTAAGCCACAGACCCACCACACTCACCAGCAGCGCCGCGCCGATCATGAAGACAAAGAAAAAATTGATCCATTCGTTCACTCGTCCGGGCCTCCCATCGAAAACGGACAGCGCAGCTTTTTTATCTGTCTGCGGACGCCCTCCGGGGTCAGCGGCTTGACTATGAACCCGCATGCATCGGTGTCCCACGCTTTGAGGGAGTATTCGGGATATGCCGTCAGAAAGATCACCTTGGTGCAGGGATTGATCTCAAGCAGCGCATGGCAGAGATCAAGGCCGCTGGCCGTTCCCATCTCAATATCCAGGATCGCCAGGTCGATCCGGTTCACTTTCGCGTATTCGATCGCCATCTTCGGCTTGTGAAAGCCCGTGATCGTGGCGTTCGGCACGACATTCTCCAGGACGAACATGTTTTCGGAGAGAATGGCCTTGTTGTCGTCTACCATGATAATGTTGGGGGATTCGTCGCTCTCGGCCGCGGTAGAGAGCAACGTGCCGACGTCCACATCCAGAACCTTGGCAAGACGGGTGATCATGGCGGCGTCTGGCAGACGGCTGCCGTTCTCCCATTTGGAAATTGTGGCTTTGTTGACAAACATCAGATTTGCAAGCTGGATCTGAGTGAGACCCTTTATTGCTCTCAGTTTTTTTAACGTATCTGCAAACAGCGTGTTCATGGGTTCGATCCCCCTTTTTTTACTATAATAATCCGACACCGACACAAGAGCAAGCACGAAGAGAAAAACGAGGTTGGCGTTCTGGCAACTCCCCTTGAAAGATATTGGGAAAGACGGAATAATTAGGGCAGTGCATAGAACAAAAAGAAATTCATGCGAGGAGGATCAACATGAAGGCAGACAAGATCATCAAAAACGCGAAGATCTTCACAGCGGACAAGAGCAATCCCAAGGCAACCGCGTTGGCAGTAAAGGATGGCAAATTCGTCTATGTGGGCGACGAGGCCGGTCTTTCGGCGTATGAGGGAGAGGTCACAGACCTTGGAGGCAAGTTCATCATGCCCGGCATCATCGACAGCCACGTCCATGTAACCATGGGCTGCGGGTTTGAGTACACGGATATGGGACCCTACGTCGCGTGCGACAGCAAAAAGGAAGCCCTGGATTTTATGGCGGACTATATCAGGATCAATCCTGGGAAAAAGCGTTACAGGTTCCTGTTGGAGCGCGTTGCCTTGCACGGTGAGGACATCGTAAAGGAAGAACTCGATGCGATCTGTCCGGACGCTGAACTGGTGATTCTGGAAGGGGAGGCGCACAGCGTCTGGGGAAACTCCAGGGTGCTTGCGCTGCACGGTATTACGGACGACACCCCGGATCCCGTACCCGGACTCAGCTATTATGTGCGCAAGGACGGACATGTGACCGGAAATGTATTTGAAGCCGCTTCGGAAATGCCCTTCCTGCTTGATGAAGCGATGGACATGACGGATGAGCAGATCGACGCGGCGCTCGCGCGCTGGATCGATTGCTCCGTCAAATACGGCGTGATCGGCGTCTTTGACGCCGGTATACCGGAGTGCAACGATCTGCATGAACGGGTCTACAAGCGGCTGCGCGATCTGGACAGGCAGGGAAAGCTGCCGGTTTACATTGATGGCTGTTATGTGATCACGCAGCCGCGGCAGGTGCCTGAGGCCTTGGAGGAGTTAAAGCGCCTTAACCGTGAGTTCGACACCAATCACCTGAAGGTTCATACCCTGAAGATCTTTAATGACGGCACCCTGAAGATCAAAACCGCTGCCCTGGTCACGCCCTATGAGGGCACTCAGGAAAAAGGCACCGCGGCCTTCAACAAGGATCAGATCGCCGACCTTCTCATGCGTCTCAACGAGGCGGGGCTGGATCTTCACTTGCACACCGTCGGCGAGGGCGCTTCCCGCAACGTGCTGGATGGAGTGGAGATGGCCAGAAAGGCGCTGGGAGACAAGTACCGCGTGAAGGTCACCTGCGCCCATCTGGAGATTCAGGACGACGCGGATCTTGAGCGCTTCGCGAAGCTCGGCGTCAACGCCAATTACACGCCCTGGTGGCATGCCGGAAACATGGGCGGGGATCCCTATGAGACGTGGCGCGCTCTGCTGGGAGAAAAGCGCGCTCTCTCCATGTACCGCTGTAAATCGCTGTGGAACAGCGGCGCGAATGTGACCTGGTCCTGTGATGATATCCATTTCGGTGATTTTGTGAACTGGAACCCCTATCTCGGCATGGAGGTCGGCATGACACGCTGGATCAACGAAAAGACCAGAACATCTGAAATCAACCGGACCGTCAGGGCTTATCCTCCCACCAGCGAACAGATGGGAATCGAAGAAATGATCCTGGGTTACACGATTAACGGCGCAAAGCAGTTGGGCCTCGAAGCAACCAAGGGTTCCATCGAGGCCGGTAAGGACGCAGACTTTCTGGTGTTCGACAACGACCTGCTCACGGCGGCACACGAAGGCTTCAGCTATAACGAGCCGCGGGACGTGTATTTCCGCGGAAAGAAGCTGAACTGACGCGGTTTTCCGGGCATCCCGGCGGGTTCGGACTGTCCTCTTGAAGGATATAAGAATACAAAATCACGCCATAACAGAAGGGAGTAGAAACATGAAGGCAGACAAGATCATTTACGGCAATATCTACACAGTGGACAAGAAACTTCCCAGAGCCAAAGCAGCGGCGATCACGGACGGCAGGTTCGTCTACGTCGGCGACGAAGCGGGCGCAAAGGCGTATATCGGCGAGGGCACAGAGGAACTGCGGTATGAGAAAGGCATCATTCTGCCGGGACTGGGAGAGGGACACGGCCACATTGCTCCCGGTGGAACCGAGGCGCTCTTCTTTGTGCATATGAATCCTTTTGGAACCCTTAAGGAGCATCTCGCCGCGGTGAAGGATTTCGCCGAGAAGCACCCGGAGCTGGACGTCATTCAGGGCGCGGGGTTTATTCCCACGCCGGATATGGGCCCGGACGGTCCCACCGCGGAATTGCTCGACGGCCTGACGGACAAGCCCGTGGTCCTCGCGGACATCGGCCACCATTCCTACTGGGTGAACCACGCCGCCATGGAGCGCCTGGGCATCGACAAGAACACGCCGGACGTCTCGGATGGCATCATCACGCGGGATAAAGAGGGCAATCCCACCGGCTACTTCCGCGAGGGCGCCATGGATCTGCTCAAGCCGCTCACCGTTTTCACGGTGGAGCAGTACAAGGAGGGCTTCCTGTACTATCAGGAGGAATACCTGGCGCATGGGGAGACCTTGATCCTGGATCCCATCATCAACTGGGACAGCACCGATAACGCTGCCCTGGCCTGCCATCAGCTGGATGTCGAGGAAAAACTCAAAATGCACGTCTATGCCGCCTATCAGGTATTCCAGGCGAAGGGCCATGACACAATGGCGGAGATCGAGCACGCGGCGGAGCTCAGGAAGCGGACCCGTGGCCCCATGTTTGATCTGAGCAACATCAAGATCCAGTTGGACGGCACGATGCCCGGCAATCCTTCGACCGCCTACATGAAGGAGCCCTACACCGATCCCTGGTCTCAGGAGCATCAGCACCATGGACAGCTTCGCCTCGACATGGAGACCCTGACTGCCGTGTTCAAAAGGTCTCACGAGCTTGGCATGACGGTTCACGTCCACGCCATCGGCGACGGCGCGCTGGCCATGACGCTGGACGCCATCGAGAAGGCGCTGGCCGAAACCGGACCGCATGATTACCGGGACGCCGTCACGCATTTGCAGGTGGTCGACAAGGTGGACATCCCCCGCATGGCGAAGCTGGGCGTCGTGGCCTCCACCGACCCGCACTGGTTCGACATGGACCCCGACTACTTCGGTATGATCGCGGCCGTCCTGGGAGAGGAGCGCGCGGAGAACCAACTGCCGATGAAGTCCTTCTTCGACGCGGGCGTCGTGGTGACCTCGGCAAGCGATTACCCCGTTACCAATCCGGCCTATCCGCTCATCGGCATGCAGAAGGGCGTGCTCCGTCAGCTCCCCGGCCGTCCGGATACCCTGCATAATGCCGGAGAGCGTGTTACCATCGAGCAGATGATCGAGGCGACCACCATCAACGAGGCGTATCAGCTCCTGTGCGACGACCGGCTGGGCAGCATCACCGTCGGCAAGGAGGCGGATCTCGTTGTGCTCGGCGACGATATCACCGCATGCGACCCGGAGCACATTCAGGATGCTCCCGTGCTCGGCACCATGGTCGGCGGGGAGTGGGCCTATATCAAAGCATAGAAATGGTCTTCGACGAATTCGACATCCACACGGAAAAGGAATCCGAGAGAAAGATTTTGAATTGGGACAGGACCTATTTCCTGACCAGGTATTATTGTATCTGACAGATTCGGCTCAGCGCCTCTTCTTCGGAGGAGGCGCTGTTTTTTTGCTCATTAACGCGCAGGCGGCGCAGGAGTTTGGAACGTGCAGCTTTAGCGCCATTATACCGAATCCCCGGACAGACACTCCCGAGGGAGTGGTCAAGCAGCTCCAGGAAACACTGAAGGCCTACGCCGAAGAGCACAGGGACGCCCCGGTGATCCGTGGACTTGGCTGGGACAGAACGTGGTTTAACGGCGGCCTGCAGGGGATCATAAGGCTGTTCACCCGGCATGACATCGACGCGGTCGTCCCCGACAAGCCGGCGGTTCTGCTGTCGTTCTGCGGACATTTGGCCATGCTGAACACAAAGGCGCTGGAAGCCGCCGGGGTGACAAAGGACACGGACGACCAAAACGGCCTGATCGTCAGGGAAGCGGACGGAAGCCCCAGCGGCTACATTTCGGAACCCTCCGCCTTCCGTCCGATCATTTTCCGGATTCCGGGCTATGAGTTCTCGCCAAAGGAGCATTATGAGTGCCAGAAGAAAGCATTTGCCATGATGAACGAACTGGGCTTCACCCTGCTCTGCGACTGCCAGCAGGCCGAATCTCCCTATACCATCCTTTCGGAGATGGCGAAGAACGGCGAGTTTACCGCCAGAGTGTCCGGCGTCCACAACGTCAACGACGTGACGCGGGAGGCGGACATGGAAAAAGCCATCGCCAACCGCACGAAGTTTGACGTCGGCGATCTTTTTACCGTGAATACGGTGAAATACTTTGCCGACGGCACCCTGTCCATGATCGAGCCCTACCTGGAGACCTCGCTCACCCACAAGCCGGGCACGAGAGAGCCGCTGCTCTGGGATGAGGAGCATATGATGGAATCCATGGCGCTGGCCAACAAGGAAGGCTTCAATATTCACACCCACTTGCGGCTTCATACAAGCGAGTAATGGCGCAAAGTGTCGTGCCCAATTTCACGATTATTATTGCTTTTATGATTGGAACGGATTATCATCAAGAGTGGGAAAACGGCAGCTGTCTTCCCACTCTTGATACTTCACAAACCGAGAGAATAAGCGAGGAAGAACAACATGGCCAGACGTAATATTATCAAATTATTTGAATCAAGGAAGGGACATCTTGATTATCGCATCAAACGTGATTATGTAAGGAATGGGATCGCGACGATTCCATGCCGCATCTCCGACTACAGCGACGTGATCAGCACCTACAGCGTTAAGGACTATGAGACGCTGAATACGGAGTTTGTAGATTATCTCAAGGAGACTGCGGAGCTGACGCCGCCTGCGTGCCCGATTGTTCTGAACATCATCGGGGATTGCCTGTCTCAAGAGGAGAAGAAAACCATTGAGGAGACCATTCTGGATGATTTTGCTTATGATCTTGGCATGGTGGAAAAGACAGAGAAACGGCATACACAAACCTTTATCCTTATGTTAGCCGGTCTGCTTCTTTCGGGAGTAATACTATACCTTACGGAAGCTTTGAGGGAAGAGCCGCGTGAACTGCTTTATATACTCTTCTGGTTTATGGGCGAAACATTGTGCGATTACATCTTCCTGACCGGATATGAGCTTCGTCGGGAGAGAAGATTGGCCGGACGGCTTGCGAGTATCAAGGTCGTTTTTTCCGAAAACTATCAAGCTCCGAATTACACGGAAAGCGATGTCGATCAGCTGTATTCCGAGATCGAAAAGGAAGTCAATAAGACGATTCGGGAAGAGGAGAATGATGAAGATGTTATTTAAGATTGACCATTTTATGGTACAGTGATGGGAAGAATTGGAGCTTCCGAATATCAGGCTGCCCCGGACGGAATCATGTTTCCGCTTCAACGGGATACAAATGATCACCGGGAGCGCCGGGGATCAAAGACGCCCTGTTTTTCCGCCATCGCCGGTTCCTTCGGGAGGCAACCCGGAATGGACTGAAAGCTGGCGGCCTGATCGTGTCAGGTATCGTCATGATCCTGATCCTGACCATCGGCAAGCAGATCGGCTGGTGGGGCGGCGAGGACACCATCAGTGAGATCCTGACCTACATGCTGGACACCTTGGGTACCGTCCTGATCTGGGAAGGTCTTAACATGACCTTTGTTGAAGAGCCTGAGGAACATGCTTTTGAACAGAAAATATCTCATAAGGTCAGTTCCATCCGCTTTTATCAGGATGACAAAGACAGGGCTGCGGCCAGTGAGAACAGGGAGAGCATCTCTGCGCTGATGGCGATAAATCGTAAAAAACTGTTCACGAAAAGACTGCTTTTGTTCAGTGGCTTCTCCCTGATCTGTCTGGCGGTTGCGTGGGTGCTGCAAACACTGGGGATCATCATCAACCCCGAGGTATTCGGCGAAAAAGTTACCGTTGAGCTTATTCTGGATATGTTGTTTGCCATCGTGGCCGGGGCTGTTGGCGTTCTGTCGCTTCGTGCCTACGAGGAAAAACTGCGGAATTCGCCCATTGTTCTGGTGTTTGCCGCGGCAGTCATCCTGTATTCGGCAGTCAACGGTTTTATCATGCTGTTCAGTGAAGGAAACGCACTTGCGCCGATACAAATGATTCTTATCATTTTCATCATCGTCGCAGGGTTGACCTTCCTGGCCGGCTACGGAATGCATTACATTCAGTCCAGACAGGATTGACGCCGGATTTCCACACACTTTTTTCCGGACAGCTTGAAGAAGCGCAGGCTGCCCATCGTAATTGACCGAGACCGGGAGATCCCGGAATAAATATTTGGAGGAAAAGAATATGAAGAAACTGATTATGGCAATGATACTGTCCCTGACGCTGACAATGTGCCTGTGTGCCTGCGGCGGCGGAACGGCGCCCGCATCGAGCACGGATGCCCCTGCGACGCCCGCGTCGGACACTGCTTCACCTTCCGCCACAGATGCTTCCCAGGAGGCTGCGACTACTCCTGCGGAGCCGACAGCTCCGGCAGAGGATACAACCGGCGGAGCAGAAGAGGTAAAAGTGACCCTGCCCGAGGATAACGGAATGGCCGGTGTCTACAAATGGATCGAGATGGGGGATTACGGCCTCGAGGCCTATTTGATCCTCTGGGATGACGGTATCGGCTCGATCGATATGGTTGGCACGGGTACGGTGAGAGGCGTCTTTTACAATGACGAAACGATGCAGGTCGCTGACGAAGGCACCGTGCCCCAGAAGTACACCTATGCGGACGATAAGCTCGTATGGAGCTACACGGACGAGCAGGGAGAGCATCCGTCGACCTTTGTCAGACTGACGGCGGAAGAGCGGGCGGCCTATGAAGCGCTCGGCGTCGGCAGCGTGGCGGGAACCGGAGAAGAAGCAAATAAGGGGAATGCCTCGCCCTGGCCCGATGATAACGGCGGGTTGGCCGGCGTCTATAAATGGGTCGAGATGGAAAAAATGGGCGTCACCGCGAATCTGATCATCTTTAGTGACGGTACCGGTGTCTTTGATATGCTCGGCGTCGTGGAATCCGTCAAGTACGACGATACCACCATGCAGACCTCCGGCGAAGGCGCGCTCCCGCAGAACTACACCTACGCGGACGGTACGCTTACCTGGACCACCGCAGGCGAAGATGGAGCAGATGTTTCGACTTTCATCAAGCTGACGGCGGAGGAACTGGCTGCCTATGAGGCAAGGGGAATTGGCAGCGCGGAGTAATTTCCGCGATGACAATGATCAAACTCCGGGGGAAACCAATTACATCAAAAATAAGGGGGAAAACCGGCATGGAAATCACGCTTGAAATGGTGGATCAGGTACACGAGCGCGCGGGTGTCTCCTACGAGGAGGCAAAGGCGGCTCTTGAGGCCGCAAACGGCAGCGTACTCGACGCGATCATCGCCGTTGAGAAGAGCTATGAGGAGGAAAGCTCCAATATGCTCGAAAAAATCAAGGAGCTCATCAAGAAGGGCAACGTCACCCGGATCCGCGTCCTGCGCGGCGATGCGGAGCTGGTCAACATTCCCGTCACAGCGGGCGTTGCCGGCGGAGTACTCGGCCTGGTGCTGGGACCGGGGGCGCTGATCTCCGCGGCAATCGCAGGCACGGTGGCGAAGTTCGGCTTCAACTGCCGCTTCCAGCTCGTCAAGGAGGACAGCAGTGTCGAGGAGGTCTTCCCGAACAAGGAAACGCCCGCCGACACCGTTGAGGAAGTCGCGGCACCTGCGGAGCCTGAGGCATCTGAGAAGCCCGAGTCGCCTGTGAAGTCCGTGGAACCCGAAAAGCCCGTGGAACCCGTGCAGCCGACGGAGCCCGACAAGCCCGAGACCAAGGAATAACCGCCTGACCGGCTTTTCCGGCAATTTCGGGTAGACGGCAAGAGCACAAAAAGCGAAACAACAAAGCCACCCCCGGCGCGATCAGAAAATGATCCGCCGGGGGTGTGCCTATTCTGCGGCGAGGTCCGGGATCGTCAGCGTTGCCCGACGTGATGGTCAGGCTCTCGCTGCACCCACTTTTTTCCGTTTTTACGGACTTTTAACGCTTTTATTCAGTAAAATAATCGAAAGATGTGTATTATGCTGGAAAAAAGCTGAATTGATGCGTTTCCCTGGTAATCTGGTGATTCTATGAAACCGAATTATTTCTCCTTGCCTCCTTACCGAAGGGGAGATAAGAAGAAAAAATAAAGCAGAAAGGAAATTTGTGCCATGAAGGAAAACGTGATCATCGTAAACTGCAAGGTGCCCAGCGAAGCCTACCAGGCGCTGACCATGCTGCGGAAGAAACCGAAGGACAAGGGCTACAAGATCTCCTATGGCGGGCTCGTGAAGAAGGAGGCTGGGAAGCTCACTCTAGAGGATAGCTTTTCTGCATACGGCACGGAAGCGGGCGGCGGCTGGACCGGCGGACTGATCGGCGGTCTGGTGGGACTGCTGGCCGGTCCCGCGGGTATGCTGGCGGGCGGCATTCTCGGCGCACTGTTCGGCAACTCTGTGGACAAGAAGGAGCAGGAGGCCACCGCCGCACTGCTGGAAAAGATCAACGAACACGTTGGGGATACCGCCGTGGTGCTGCTGGCGAAGGAGGAAGAGGAAGACGCGCTGGCGGAGACGCTGCGCGAGCTCCAGATCTCCATTACCCGCATGGACGCGGAGAAGGTCGCTTCTGAGATCGAAGCGAGCGAGAACCTGCGCAAGGCGACAGAGCGGATGCACGCCCTGTACGGCGAGAATAAAAAGATCACCGACGGCGCTTATGACGAGTCGCTGGCGGTCAAGTGCGTCAACGGCACCTTCGTCGGCAAAAGAGCGGGGGATGTCATCGCCTACAAGGGCATTCCCTTCGTCGGAAAGCAGCCCGTTGGGGAATACCGCTGGAAAGCGCCGGTGGACTTTGCTCCGGACGACGGCGTGTATGAGGCGTACTACTTCGGGAAGGTCCCCTGTCAGGTGGGCAATGTCGGCCAGATGGGCTCCCTCTATCCTCAGGGCGAGGACTGCCTGCACCTGAACATATGGAAGGCCGATGAGAAAGGCTCGCAGAAGAAACCGGTCATGGTCTGGATCCACGGCGGCGCCTACGAGATCGGGGGTACGACCGAGCCGCGCGAAGAGGGCACCAGCTTCGTACAGGAGAACCCGGACGTCATCCTCGTCTCCATCGAGTACCGGCTCAACGCCCTCGGCTTCCTCCGCCTGTCGCACCTGCCGGACGGCGCGGATTACCCCGATGCGCAGAACCTTGGGCTGATGGACCAGCTGCAGGCGCTCAAGTGGGTACATGAGAACATCGCGGGCTTCGGCGGTGACCCGGACAACGTGACCATCTTCGGCCAGTCCGCCGGCGGCGGCTCCGTGTCCCTGCTGCCCCTGGTTGAGGGTTCGCACCGGTATTTCAAGCGCGTCATTGCCCAGAGCGGGTCTCCCGCGTTTTGCAGGTCCACAGAGCAGTCCGTCGCCTGCACGAACGCGCTGCTGGAGGCGCTGGGCTGCAAGACCGTGGCCGACCTCATGAACACGGACGTCGACAAGATCGTACAGACGGCGTCGGCGGTGCTCATGATGCCCATCACGACCCCCGAGCGTGACGGCAGGTTCCTGCCGAAAGAGGCGTTCGACGCCTACGAGCGCGGCGCGGCAAAGGACATCGACATTATGCAGGGCTGCACCAAGGACGAATGCAGCTACTTCGTGGCTGCGGGACCGGAGGTTTTTGTGCCGTGGGCCGAGAACTGCAAGGCGGAGAAGCTCGCGCAATGCACGGAAGAGGAAAAGGCGCTCGCCGAAAGCTACTGCGCGGACGGCCGGGGTGAGAACTACGAGCTCCTCAGCCGCTTCCTGGACCAGTATTGGTTCAACGCGCCGCTCATCAGGACGGCGGAGAACCAGGTCAAGGCCGGCGGCAAGACCTACGTCTACTATTTCCGGGTCGAGTCCTCCGTGCCGCTGCTGAAGAGCGGACATGCGATCGAGCTCTCGGAGCTGTTCAACCATGCGGAGGAGACCCTCGTCACGGGAAGACGGTTCAACAAGACCTTCTCCAAAACCATGCGCAGGATGTGGGTCCAGTTCGCCAAGACCGGCAACCCGTCCCTCGCGGCGGATCAATCTCCCGACGGCGAGGCGAAGTATTGGCCGGTCTACGACCCGGAGAACAAGTATGTGATGGTCTTTGATGAGTCTGACATCCGCGCGGAGAGGGAATCCGCAATGCATATCGTCGATTGGGACAGGACCTACTTCCTGACGAAGTACTACGTCCGTTAAGATGATATAGCCCAAATCATACATTACGGCAGGACGAAGAAAGGAGTTCAAAACATGAAAAGGGAATTCAAGGATCTGATCAGGCTCGAGCAGTACGAGTACCTGAACAGCGAGATCACGGGAGACTACGACAAGGCCCATGCCGTGAAGTGCGTGAACGGCACCTTCGTCGGAACCGAGGAGAACGGGGTCGCGTCGTGGCTGGGCATCCC
>CACZPK010000015.1 GCA_902783035.1 Oscillospiraceae bacterium | reverse complement strand
GGCGCGGACATGATCGTGGGCTCGCTCATCAAAAACCCCGGCGGCGGACTTGCGCCCATCGGCGGCTATATTGTCGGCACGCAGGCGTGTGTCGATCGCTGCGCCGACCGCCTCTCAGCCCCGGGACTGGGGCAGGAGGTCGGCGCAAACCTCGGCCTGCTGCCGTCGCTGTACCAGGGCTTCTTCCTCGCGCCGACGGTCACCGCCGCGGCGCTGCGCGGCGCGGTGTTTGCCGCAGCGGCATATGAGCAGCTCGGCTATCGCGTCGTCCCTTCGGCAGCGGAAACGCGCCACGACATCATTCAGGCGATCGAGCTGGGCAGCGAGGAGGCCATGTGTGCCTTCTGCAAGGGTATCCAGCAGGCGGCGCCCGTGGACAGCTTTGCCACCCCCGTTCCTGCGCCGATGCCCGGCTATGACGCGCCGGTCATCATGGCGGCAGGTGCGTTCGTACAGGGCAGCAGCATCGAGCTGTCCGCCGACGGTCCGGTCCGTCCTCCGTTTGCGGTCTATTATCAGGGCGGCCTGACATGGCCCCATGCGAAGCTGGGCGTGCTCCTGTCCCTGCAGCGCATGCTGGACGCCGGACTGATTACCCTATAGTGCAAAAAAGGCTGCGATTTCTGTCGCAGCCTTTTTCAGATCGGTATATCCACCACCGGCACCCCGCGCCGGAGCGCATATTCAATGGTGTTGCGCGTACCGCCGGGCAGTCCGTCGTGCGCCGCAATGAGCAGGGACGCATGGTCGACCATGTAGCGGTTGCGCCGCTGCATACATCCGGGGCTGTAAGCCGCGGAAACCATGGTCTCGTAATCGCAGCGCTCCAGCAACGCATTATACCGCGTGCGGGATGCCTCGCTCCAGCGCTCCGTCTGCGTCGGGCACGGCAGCGCCGCCTCCAGCGTAATGCCGGGGTAGCGCTCCTTCAGTGCAAGCACCGTCTCGCAAAAATAGAGGTCACAGCCCTCCGCCATCCCGCAGATAAAGTGCTCCATGCCCTCCTGTATCGTGCTTTCCGCCGCGGCATACAGCCGCTCTTTGAGCGCGATGCAGCGCGGGTCGTTCTCATCAGTCCCCCACGGCAATTTTGCGGGGCGGTGCCCCGTAAAGCAGCAGGCGCTCTGTCTTCCGCGCACGGTGCCCGCCCCCCTTCTTTTTTCAGCGTTTACATTATAGAACAGTCGTTCTCTATTGTAAAGTGTTTTTTCCACTTGACAAACGCCGCGCCGGCGTGTATGGTATTAACGAACTGAATCACCAGTCTTCGAGGCGGGGCGTAATTCCCCACCGGCGGTACAGCCCGCAAGCGGCAGTTATGTCGCACGAATCGGTGAAATTCCGATGCCGACGGTCACAGTCCGGATGAGAGAAGATGTGTATACGCTTTTCCCGCGCTCTTTTGCGTTATGCACCCGAAGGCTTGTCTTTCGGTGCAATTTCGTAAAGGAGTGTTTTGTTATGTCCGGTTCCGTTTCTTTTGCCAGAGAGGCCCAGCGTACCCACCGTCTTGCCGTCGCGGGAATGCTTTCCGCGGTGGCGTTCGTGTTGATGTACATTGAGTTTCCCATCCCCGCACTGATTCCCGCGTTCATCAAGCTGGATGTGTCCGACCTGCCCGAGCTGCTGGCGGCGTTCGCGCTCGGCCCCGTTTGGGGCGTGGTGGTAACGCTGCTCAAGAACGTCCTGTTTTCGATTCTTCACGGCACGTCGTCCAACTACGTCGGCGAGCTTTGCAACTTCCTGCTCGGCAGCGTGTTCGCCTTCACGGCGGGCGTCCTGTACCACCGCGGCAAGAGCCGCAAGAGCGCCCTCATCGGCGCGATTGCGGGCGCGGCGCTGATGGCGCTGATCTCCGTGCCGATCAACTACTTCGTTGTCTATCCCGCCTATGTGGTGGTCTACGGCATGCCGATGGAAGCGATCATCGGCATGTATCAGACGATCAACCCCGCGGCGAGCGATCTGATGAGCTGCCTGGTGCTGTTCAACCTGCCCTTCACCTTCTGCAAGGGTATGCTGGACGTGGCGCTTTGCTTCCTGATCTACAAACCGCTCTCCCCGATCCTGCACAGATAAAGAAAGGTTCTGATCCCATGCGCGTATCCACCCGCCCCTTCGGCACGCTGCCCGACGGCACGCCCGTCACTGCCGCGCGTCTGGAAAACGCCTCCGGTGCGTCCGTCACCATCCTCGATTACGGCGCAACGATCCAGTCGCTCTGCGTTCCCGGCCGCGATGGCAGGCTCACAGAGGTGGTTCTGGGTTATGACACCGCTGCGGAATACGCCGTCAACGGCGGACACCTCGGCGGCACGATCGGCCGTGTCGGCAACCGCATCGGCGGCGCACGGTTCTCCCTCGGCGGCAAAACGTACGAGTTGGCGAAAAACAACGGTGCAAACCACCTGCACGGCGGTGTGCGCGGTTTCGACAAGTTTGTGTGGGACATGCGCGCAACGGAGGAGGGCATCCTCTGTGAGCGCCTCTCACCGGATGGCGAGGAGGGGTATCCCGGAAACCTGCGCATGTGTGTGACGTTTACGTTCAGCGAGGATCATGCGCTGCGCATTGCCTATGATGCGGACACGGACGCGGATACGCTTGTCAATCCGACGAACCACGCCTATTTCAATCTCAACGGCGGCGGCGACGCGATGGGACATTGGCTGCAAATCTTCGCCGACCGCTTCTGTGAGAATGACGCCGCCAGCCTCCCTACGGGCAGGCTGTTGGATGTGGCGGGTACGCCCTTCGACTTCCGCGCGGGAAAGCCGATTGGGACGGACATTGGCGCGGATGACGAGCAGCTGCGGCGCGGTAACGGCTACGACCACAACTTCTGCCTCGGCGGCGCACGCGCGGCGATCCTGCGCGGCGAGCAAACGGGCATCGAAATGACCACATATACCGACATGCCCGGCGTACAGCTTTACACGGCCAACGGGATGCACCGTATGGTGGGACACGGCGGAGCCATGATGGCGCCGCGAGAGGCGGTTTGCCTTGAAACCCAGCTCTGGCCGAACGGCATGAACTGCTGGGGCTTCCCCTCTCCCGTTCTGCGGGCGGGGCAGCACCTGCACAGTGAGACGACCTATGCCTTTTCGGTCGTCTGACGATCCGATTACTCGATAAAGGAGATCCCGCTCTATGGACCCAGTTGTCACAGCACGCAAGGCGGAGGAGCTAAACGGCGGCAACGCCTTCGCCGTATTCAATCATCTGGAGGTCGAGCACGTCGAACCGGATTACGCCGTGTTTCGCCTTGATATCCGTCCCGAAAGCAAAAACCCCTTCGGGTTCGTCCATGGAGGGTTGCTGTCGGGCATGGCGGACAATGCCGCCGGGTATGCCGCACACAGCGACGGGCGCACCTATGTCACGCAGTCGAGCCACATGACCTATCTGCACAATCAGGCGGAGGGTGTGATCCGCGCCGCCGGCCGTGTGTTGCACCGCGGCAAGACCATCTGTCTCGTGCGCGTGGACATCACGGGCGAAAACGGCACCCTGCTCGCCACGGGTGAGGTATCGTATTTCTGTGTGGCCGCGGAAGATCTCGCCAAGATCCGCTCATAAACGATTTCATGCAAACGCCCCCGCGCGCTGCGCGGGGGCGTTTTTCCGTACAGCGCGGCGTCGTGTCCCATCCGGAGCGTTTTATGCCGTATCATGCTAGTCTTCCATAAAATGCAGCTTTTTATCGAAGAATAGTATCAGTCCCGCCGAGCCAGCGCCGCATGTTCCTCTTCAACTTCTTCAATTAGTTTACATAATGTCCAATTGCGGTTGTGTTCAGTCAGCACAGCCTTGCATGCCACACGAATGTCCGCGCGGCGCAGATCGTCGAGCAGGCGGTCGAGCTGATGCTCGCCGAAGGCGCAGAGCAGCATGAATTCCGTCTCCGGCGGCCGTTCCGGTACGGCAGCGTGCTCCGGCGGCGCTGCATTGGTGGAGACAAGTCGTCCCACCGGCTCCTGCAGATGCCGCTCGTCCACATCCAATGTCAGGATCTTCCGCGCGTCCAGCACGGCGTGCAGCGCCCTTCCCCGCTCCGTCTCCGCGCCGAGACGGTAGAGCAATACCTTTGCGCGCATACATCCACCTCCGCAAAACGCGCGGCCTCCGACCGGAGCCGCGCGTTTTGCATATTGATTTCTTTACGGCTTTGCGGTACCGCAACCCGGGCAGAACGCGCCGTCGTTCACCTTGCCGCATTTCGGGCAGGTCCAGCCGCCCGCCGCCGCAAGCGGCTTGCCACAGCTCGCGCAGAATGCCGCGCCCGCCGTAACCGGCTTGCCGCAATGCGGGCAGAATCCGCCGGCTGCCTGCTGCTGCGGCTGCTGCGCGCCCATCTGGTAAAGCTGCTGCGCGTTCATGCCGCCCGCCGCCTGCGCCATATTCATGCCCATGAAGCCCATGGCGGCGCCGTTGGCATTCTTCGCCGCGTCCTGCATCGCCGCCGCCTGTGCGCCCACAAGCGTTGCCGCGCCCATCGACGGGTCGCGGTTCACCGCGTTGCGCTGGAGCTCCTTGATGAGCTTCTGATCCTCTTCGCTCAGTGTCATGCTGGAGATGCCGAACGCCACGATCTCAATGCCACGGCGGTCACGCCACTCGGCGGACAGTTCATCATTGAGCGCCGTCGCAAGTTCCTTCGTGTGTGCAGGCACCTCGCTGTAACGCACACCGCTTGCGGAAACCTTCGCAAGCGCCGGCTGAAGCGCGGTCATCAGCTCGGTCTTGAGCTGGCTTTCAATGCGGTCGCGGGTGTAATCGCCCTCTACGTTGCCGCAGACGTTCGTATAGAACAAAATGGGGTTGGTGATACGCATGCTGTACTCGCCGAAGCAGCGGATCGCCGTGTCGAGGTCGAGGCCGATGTTCCGGTCCACAACACGGAACGGAACCGGCGAGGACGTGCCGTACTTGTTGCCGACCAGCTCCTTCGTGTTGAAGTAGTACACGCGCTGGTCATTGGGCGCCTGCCCGCCGAAGGTAAAACGCTTGCCGATCTGCGCGAACACCTGCTTGATGCCGTCGCCGAGGCTGCCCGTGAAAATCGACGGCTCGGAGGAGCAGTCGTAGGTGTACTCGCCCGGCTCGGCGCAAATGTCCACAACCTTGCCCTGCTCAACAATTATCATGCACTGGCCGTCCGCCACCGCGATGACGGAACCGTCGGAGATGATGTTGTCGGTGCCCTTGGTGTTGCTGCTGCGTCCGGAGGTGCGTTTTTTGCCCTTGACCGCCAGTACGTTCTCGGGGAGCGCGTCACAATAGAAATATTCCTTCCACTGGTCCGCGAGCACCCCGCCCGCTGCGCCAAGCGCCGCATGAATGAGTCCCATTTGTCTGTTCTCCTTTCTTTTTCCCCGTGATTCGGATTATGTTGAAGTATTTTGTGCTTTCGCCGTGGTTTCCCGTTTGCTGTAAAGGAACATGTCCGTCCCCGCGCTCATGCGGACGGAGGGGGCAACCAGATACGAGCTTGCCTTGTGTTTTGCCGCAATGGTATTCATGGCACTTTTGAGGCTTCCCGCATACAGCCAGCCGATCAGTATCCCGACGAGCACCGCCACCGCCGTTCCGACGGGATGGAATGTCCGCCCGCCGAACAGAAACACCAGCGCCGCAAGGATCACGGCGGCAATGATCGCGCCGATGGCAAAGTACTTGCGGTACTTCGCCGGATCGACCGGCAGCGAACCGGCAACCTGCCCGGTCTGGCCGTTCATGGCAAAGCTGTAGATCTTTCCCTCAAAGCGGGTGGAAAGCATCCACACCGGCAGCATCGCGTACTCGGTCTTCGTGTCGCTGATGCGCACAGCCTCGCTCTTGCGCGTGGTGGAATCATATCCCTTCTGCGCCTCGTCATCCAGCTTGTCCAGCACGCTGGCACGGACCCGCTCGCCCGCGCGCTGCTGCGCCTGCTGCGCGCTCACATCGTAACGGTCGGCAAGGCAGCCGGAAAAATACGCCGCGTCATAGGCAACGCCCTTGGAGAAATCGTAAGGCTCCAGCGAATCCATCGTCGCGTCGTCCATCTTGGTGGACGCGTCCGCGGGAATACGGCGGAAATCCATCTCTCCGCGCCGCACGGCGCGATAGAAGTCCTTTTTCACGTAGCGGTTCTTGTCATCCTCCCACCGCTTCTCCTTCACGCCCTCATAGACGCCGTGGCCCGCTGCATGGCAGCTCATAAGCCAAAACGGAACGTAGAGGCCCGTCATATTCTCCACACGGCTCGTCTGCGTAAACGTATCCGGCAGCAGTTTCTTGCCGCGGTAAAATGTGCGCAGCGCCTCTTGCGCCGCCTTGCGGTCCACCGTAAACGGCACAACCATATCGGGGCGGTACATTCCGTCGAAGGACTGTGGAATGATTGCATTGTTGCCGCAGTACGGGCACTCGGTCGCGGCAGTTTTCTCGTCCGCCACCATTTCCGCGCCGCAGGACGAACAGCGGTATCCGCTGACCTTGCCGTTCTCGTCATGGATCACCGAAGTCTCGGTGCTCGTCCATGTCATATCGGAAGACGCCGCATCCTCCTGTTCCGCCGCCTGCGCCGCCTTGGCCTGCTCCACCGTAAAGCTGGCGCCGCAATAGTTGCAACTCAGCTCACCCGTTCCGCCGCTGAACGACAGCGCGGCGGTGCAGCAAGGGCACTTGAAGCTCAGTGTATCGCCCATATTCTCCCTCCTCTACGCCATGCCGGGGCAGCGCCCCGGTGCTTGTCTGTCCGTTTGTGCATCATCACCGGCAAGCACTGCCGTCTTCACCGTCATGCTCCCGATCTTCCGTCCATATCAGCGTGATACATACAGCGGACAGAAGCCATATCCACGCGGCGGTGATCATGCCGAAGCGGGGTCCGCGGCCATGCAGATATGTTTTGCGGTGAAGCCTTGTGAACCGATGGTATTTTAGCACGACGGACATGGAATTGCAATGTTTTTCCACACCCACGCAAGAATCCACACCCACGCAGGAATCCGCACTTGACTTTTCGATAAACGGTGTTATACTTCATTGGATACAATCTAATCGAAACGACAGCAAGGAGGAGCGGCGCTATGGAACACGATTACCGCACCAAGGGCGTTTGCGCAATGGAAATCCATTTTGATCTGGAGGGCAACGTGGTGCGTGATATCCGCTTTACCGGCGGGTGCAACGGCAACCTCAAGGCAATTTCCAAGCTCTGTGAGGGCATGACGGTGGAGGAGATCGAGGAAAAGCTCGCGGGCAACACCTGCGGCTACAAGCCCACCTCCTGCGCCGACCAGCTTGCCCGTGCCGTGCGCGAGGCGTATGACGCCGCGCAGTAACATACGGCGGCTTTCATATATATCCATTTTTTCAATTTGACTTTACGCCCAATTTTATCTATAATGTAGAAGAATATGTGTTTATACAGTGTTTTCTTACCCGTTTCCGCGCGATTCGGGCAAAACTGCTAAAGGAAGGCGGGGTTACAGGATGCCTGATAATAAATATGATGCGCTGAAGCTGGGCAATCAGCTCTGTTTTCCGCTTTACGCCGCCTCGCGGGAGGTCGTAAAACGGTATCGTCCCTATCTGGACCCGCTTGGACTCACTTACACACAGTACATCGCAATGATGGTGTTTTGGGAGCAGAAAAAGTGCAGTGTCAAAGAACTGGGGCAAAAGCTGTACCTCGATTCCGGCACGCTCACCCCTGTGCTTAAGAGTCTGGAGGCCAAGGGCCTCGTCAAGCGCTACCGCTCCAAAGAGGACGAACGCGTACTGCTCGTGGAGATCACCCGGGAGGGTGAGGCGTTGCGCGACAAGGCGCTCTCCGTTCCCACGAACATCAGCGGCTGCGTGCGGCTCTCCGCCGAGGAAGGGCATCAGCTCTACGATCTGCTTTATCGTCTTCTCGGAACGCTTGAATAAGAGAATAAGTTCGAAAATCACGAAAATCCCGGAAATGATATTTCCGGGATTTTTTCATCATTGTGGTCGCATATCGTCGATAATACCACATATTGTGTCGCTTTTTGGAATTTTTATGTTATGTAAAGGCGATGTCGAATTTTGTCGAACGATTCTCTATTCGTTCGACATCTTTCTTCTTGCAAACGCTGTTTGATTATGCTAGTTTATAGCCAAGCAAAACGAAGACGTCAGTATTTTGCCGCAGGGGGCGGGCGGCCGCCGTCCCACGATACGGAAAGGATCAGGATTATGGAAAACAAGATCACAGTCGTGCTCGCGGACGCGGACGAAGGGTTTCGTCTTCTGCTGCGCGAGTGCATCGAGGCCACGGGAGAATTCACGGTGGTCGCCTCAGTTGGCGACGGCGTGAGCGCCCTGCATGCCGTGGAGGAAAAGCAGCCTCGCCTGCTGCTCAGCGACCTGCTGCTGCCGGAGCTGGACGGATTCGGACTGCTCGACCGCATCGTCACGCTGCCTCAGCCGCCCAAGACGGTCTTTCTCACGGCATTCTGCCGCAGTGATGTCGCCGCGCGGGCCATGGAAAAGGGCGCGTCGTTTCTGCTGCTCAAGCCCTGTGAAACGGAATCACTGCTTGAACAGCTGCGCTGGGTTTGCGGTGCGGAAGATGTGGAGGCGGAAGATGAGCTGCAGGCACTGCAGCGGCAAGTGACCGCCGTGATCCACGAAGTCGGCGTCCCCGCCCACATTAAAGGCTACCAGTATGTCCGCGAGGCGATCGTCATTGCTGTGCAGGATATCGACGTCATCAACGCCGTGACGAAGGTGCTCTATCCCGAGGTCGCGCGGCGTTACAACACCACGCCAAGCCGTGTCGAACGCGCGGTGCGCCACGCCATCGAGGTCGCGTGGGACCGCGGCGACCTCGAAACGCTCCAGCGCTACTTCGGCTACACGGTGTCCAACACCAAGGGAAAGCCCACAAATTCGGAATTCATCGCGATGATCGCGGACAAGATCAGGCTGGAAGGCAAAAAACGGGCGTAACAGGACGGCTCCCGCCGCAGCTGCGGCAGGAGCCGTTTTACGTGCGCCGCATCTCCCGCTTCGAGCAGCAGCGCAATCGGCCTCCGTCCCCGCACAGGTTGCCATGCACCGAAATCCCCTATTGCATTTGTGGCAATGCGGTGATAAGATAGCCGGGTAAAGCAACCGATAAGGGGGATAGGGATGTACGAAAGCAAAATGCGCTCGCCGGAGACCGACCGTCTGTACGACGTGATCCTGTCGCTGGAAGACCGCGAGGCATGTTACCGGTTCTTTGACGACCTGTGTACCTACAGCGAGATCACGGCCATGACGCAGCGATTACAGGTTGCGCGGATGCTCAAGGAGGGCAAAACCTTTACGCAGATCTCCGCCGAGACAGGCGTTTCGTCGGCAACGATCACCCGCGTCAACAAGTGCCTGAGCTACGGTGCCGGCGGCTACGAGGCGGCATTGGCAAAAGAAAAGACATAAAAAACGCGTTTCGGACGCTTTGTCCGAAACGCGTTTGCTTATTTCGTTTCGGGCAGGCGCTCCATCGGCTTGATGAGCAAAACGGCAACGATCGTTGTCAGCACGCCGGACACCAGCACCGGGATATTGTAGAGTGCGGAATAAACCCATTCGTTGGTCATCGGCAGACCGTAGATGTCGTACATGTATTCGCCCCAGAGCGTCGCGCCCGTGACCCAGACGGCAACGTAACGGCCGAGGCAGCCGGCGATGGAGCCGAGCACAACGCCTCCCACGCCCTTTTTGCCGTGTCCCACACCGGCAATGCCGATGAGCGTGCAAGCTACAACGTAGTCGCCGAGGATGGATTGCCAGCCGATGGCGATGCCGCCGCCGAGCATAAAGTCGATGATGCCCAGCGCACAGCCTGCAAGCAGCCCTTCCTTCATGCCCCAGCGCAGCGCGTAGAGCACGATGGGCAGCATCATCATCGAAACGGAGCCGCCCTCCGGCATGTGCCAGAGCTTGATAAAGCCCAGCGCCTCGGCGGCGGCGACCATCAGCGCGCCCTCTACCAGCGCGCGCGTGGTTCTGCTTGTGTTGTTCATGTCAGATTCCTCCTAATACAAATGCACCGCAATGCGGGCGCATTGCGGTGCAGCACATACTTATCACACCATCCCTACGCCGGCATTGTCCGGATCAGGTCTGAGGGATCGGGACGGCATTACGTCCCATCTCAGCCGGCTTGCGCCGGCGCCCCTTGGATCACGTAGCGCATGATAGCGCAGCTAAGCCAAAATGTCAAGAACTTTTGTGCGCTATCCTAAATAAGTTGCAAAAACTGTCTATTGCAAAACGAAACACTTTCCTTTACTATAGAGAAAACAACGATGCGGACGGTCGACCGTCCGAAAGGAGGCACAGGATATGCGGGTCATCACGGGTTCGGCACGCGGACGCCGCCTCGGCGAGCTGAAGGGGCAGGAAACGCGCCCCACCACCGGAAAGGTCAAGGAAGGTGTGTTCAGCGCGCTGCAATTTGATCTGGAGGGCCGACGCGTACTGGATCTTTTCGCCGGAACGGGTCAGATGGGCATTGAGGCGCTCTCCCGCGGGGCAAAGTCCTGTGTCTTTGTCGACCGGCGCAAGGACGCCGCGCAGCTTGTGCGCGACAATCTGAGCGCTTGCGGTCTCTCGGACGCCGCACAGGTCTTCTGCGCCGACGCGATGGGCTATCTCACCTCCCTGCGCACGCAGTTCGATCTCATTTTCCTCGACCCGCCCTATGCCGACGATGTGTTGGAGCGTGCCATCGCACACATTGCGCGGTTTGACATTTTGGCGCCCCGTGGTATAATCGTGGCAGAGTGTCCGGTGGACAAGGTCCTGCCGGCACTGAGCGCACCGTATCGTATCCACAGGGAATATCGTTACGGCAAGATCAAGGTGACGGTCTACCACCGGGACGGGGAGGCAGAGGCATGAACATTGCGGTCTATCCCGGCAGTTTCGACCCTGTCACGCTGGGGCACATGGATGTGATCGAGCGCGCTGCGCAGCTGTTCGACCGCGTCTATATCTGCGCGATGGTCAACGGCGGCAAAAGCCCTCTGTTCACCACGGAGCAGCGTTTTGAAATGCTTTGCGCCGCGACGGCGTCATTGCCGAATGTTACGGCTGAGTTGTGGACGGGCCTGCTCGCGGATTACGCCCGTGAAAAAGGCGCGCGTTTTCTCGTCAAGGGCGTTCGCAACGCCACGGATTTTGATACGGAATTCGGCATGGCACAGATCAACCGCGGTCTTGACCCGGAGCTGGACACCGTGCTGTTCCCTGCGCGCGCCGAACGGTTGCACTTCAGTTCGACCATGGTGCGCGAAATGATCAAATACGCAAGGCCGCTGGAGCCTTATATGCCTGCGGCGGCGATCGCAGTAATGAAAGGGTGGAAAAACGATGGCAAGCCGTGAAGTGGACGTTCTGATCGACATGCTCTACGATATGGTCAACGATGCGAAAAACGCACCGCTGAGCAGTGAGAAATGCATTATCGACCGCTATGCGGCGCTTGATCTGCTCGACGAAATCCGTGCCGGACTCCCCGCCGAGCTCAAGCGCGCGCAGGATCTGATCCAGGCGAAGGAAGACTACGTCAACTCCGCCAAGCGCGAAGTCGGGCGCATGATGCAGAAGGCAGAGTTCGACGCCAAGAGCAAGGTCTCCGACAGCGAGATCATTGCCACCGCGCGGGAACACGGGCGCGAGATCGTGCAGCGCGCGGAGGATCGTGCAAACGAGATGTACCGCGTCGTCAACGAGTACACCGAGGACGCGCTGCGCCGCACCGAAGAAGCGATCCAGGCCGCGCTCACCGAGGTCAAGGACAGCCGGGTCAAGTTCCGTGCCGCCTCTGCCGCGCGCCGGCAGAAAGACCGCGAGGAATTGAGCAAATCATCTAAAAAACCAGACAAATCTACCGATGAAATTTTGTGAAATTTACAAGTAATTCCCCCTCTTCAGCTAGATTTAGGTGCAAAAAAGCACCTCGCCACAATATTTAGTGGCGAGGTGCTTTTTTCATCTCAAAAATGCGAACAATCGTTTTATTGTTCGCAAAATCCGCCAAAACCCGGCACAATATTTATACTTGACATTTTATGTTAAGTCTCGGTATACTCAAAACCGGAGTGGGGAAAAGTGGTGGAGGGTTCCGCAAAGTAGAGCCTCATTCCCTAAAAGCGCAGGAGAGTGGAGCCATACCTGTTTCTTCGAAAAAAGGAGAAACGGGTGGTTTCCGCCTCTGCATATTGCATTTACGCGGGAAGGAGGGGACGCAGCCGTGACCGGACAATATCAGCACAACATCGACGCAAAAGGGCGGCTGTTCATCCCCGCCAAGCTCCGCGAGGAACTGGGCGAAACGTTCTATGTGACTGTCTCGCTGACCGACCCTTGCCTGACGGTCTACTCCGAGGGCGGCTGGGAACAGTTGACCGAAAAAATCGAGAGCCTGCCGCAGGCAAAATCCCGCACCGTGCGGCGCTACGTCTATTCCAACGCCGTGAAGTGCGAGCCGGACGCGCAGGGCCGCATTCTGTTGCCGCAGAAGCTGCGCCAGTATGCCGGGCTGGAGAAGGACGTGGTCATCGCCGGTGTTTCCTCCCGCGCGGAGATTTGGAACGCGGACAAGTGGGCGGCGCTGGAGAACGAGGAGTTCAGTCCCGAGAATCTGGCGGCGCTGACGGAGGAGCTCGGTATTTGATATGGAGACCAACGTCGATTACGGACACAGAAGCGTCCTGTTGGACGAGTGCATCGAGGCGCTGCGCATTGATCCCGAGGGTATCTATGTTGACGGCACGCTGGGGCGTGCGGGCCACTCGTCGGAAATCGTCCGCCGTCTGCGCGGCAAGGGGCGGCTGATTGCCCTTGACCGCGATGAAACAGCGCTTACTGCCGCGCGCGAGCGTCTGGCGGAACACATGGACCGTGTCACGCTGGTACACAGCAGTTTCAGCCGTCTCGGCGCTGTGCTCGACGAGCTGGGTATAAGCGGCGTGGACGGGATGCTGTTCGATCTCGGCGTTTCTTCGCCGCAGTTGGACGACGCGAGCCGCGGTTTTTCCTACAAGCAGGACGCGCCTCTGGACATGCGCATGGACGCAAGCGCCCCTCTGACGGCGCGACAGCTGGTCAACACCGCTTCCTATGAAGAGTTAAGGCATATCTTATACGATTACGGCGAAGAGCGCTTTGCGCCCCAGATCGCGCGGGCCATCTGCAACGCCCGGGAAACAAAGCCCATCGAAACGACGCTGGAGCTGGCAGATCTGATCCGCGGCGCAATGCCGGCGAAGGCACTGCGTGAAAAGCAGCACCCCGCCAAGCGCAGCTTTCAGGCGATCCGCATCGCCGTCAACGACGAGCTGGGTGAGCTGCCTCCGATGCTCGACGCCGCCGAGGCGCATCTCAAGTCCGGCGGACGCCTGGCGGTCATCACCTTCCACTCGCTGGAAGACCGCATCGTCAAGCAAAAGCTCAAGGAATTTGCCACCGGCTGTATCTGTCCGCCGGAGTTCCCCGTTTGTGTGTGCGGGCGGACGCCGCGGATGAAACCGGTGACGCGCAAGCCGATTCTGCCGGGCGAGGCAGAGCTGGCGGAGAACCCCCGCGCACGCAGCGCAAAACTGCGCGTGGCGGAAAAGTGCTGAGGGACAGCACAATTTACGGAGAGGAGAGACCCGCATGGCATCACGCAGATCTGCACGCGAATGGAATCGGAACAGCCACTATGTCTCGGGCAGCCTCGCCTATGATTACGACTATCTGGAACGCGAGCGGCAGCGCCGGGCAGAGCGGGAGCAACGCGAGTACGCAGAGCGCCGCGCACGGGAAACCGCCCCCCGCCCCGAACCGCGCAAGCGCGTGGTGGCGCCGCCGAAGCACCGTGAGCGCATCCACGTTTCGCCACTGGTGCTCCTCGGTTTCGCGGCCATTGCGGGCATGGTGGTCATGCTGTTGATGAGCTACGCACAGCTCACCGCCATTTCAAACGACGTCGTGCGGATGCAGCGTGAATTGACAACGCTGCAGGATGAGCATGTTGCGCTCGTGGGGCGCTATGAGCGCACGTTCGATCTTGCCGCGGTCAAGGAGGCTGCGGAGTCGGCTGGCATGGCGAAGCCCAGCGCCTCGCAGATCTACTACGTTGATCTCTCCGCGCCGGATAACGTAGTGCTTTATCGGCGCGCGGAAGCCAACGTTCTCAGCCGTGTTGTTACCTCGATGGGGCAGAACGTTGCTTACGCCATGGAATATTTCAAATGAGAAAGGCTATACATAAGGGGTAAGGAAGTTCCTTACTCCTTATGTCCGTGAATGGGGGGCGCAAGATCCATGCCGCAAAATTCAAAAAGACGCTCCGAATCTGCGCGCCGCGCCAACCGCACCATCGGCTACCGGACGCTGGTGCTGTTGGCGCTGTTCGGTGTGGGGACGTTTGTCCTGTTGTTCTCCAAACTCTACGAATGGCAAATCACGCGCCACTATGAGCTGCAGGATATTGCTGTGCGCCAGCAGACGCTGCGCACCACCGTGGGCGCGTCCCGCGGCGCGATCTATGACCGCAACGGGCGCACGCTGGCAATCTCCGCCACGGCGGAAAACGTATGCATCTCGCCGCGGCAGCTGCGCGCGGACGAGGTCGATCTCGACCGCACAGCGGAAAAGCTGGCGGAGATCCTGGGCGTAAGCGAAGAGAAGATCCGCGCCGACATGGACGTGGACACCAGTTACCGCGTCATCAAAAAGCGTGCCGAGCAGGAAGAGGCAGACGCCGTGCGCGCCTATCTCAACGAGGCCGGCATCAAAAACGGCGTATTCTTCGAGCAGACTGCCAAGCGCTATTACCCCTTCGGCTCACTGGCGGCCAATGTCATCGGCTTCACGAACGAGGAAGGCGGCGCCTACGGGCTGGAGGCGGTCTACGACGACGAACTGAGCGGTGAAAGCGGCATGGTCGTCATGGCGAAGGACGTCAACGGCACGCCGATGCTGTATCAATACGAACAGTATTTCGACGCGCAGGACGGCTGCTCGCTCAACACCACCATCGACACCACCGTGCAGTATTATCTGGAAAAGGGGCTTGCCGAGCTGGAAGCCCGCTACGGAACGGGCAAGGGCGCAACGGGCATCGTGCTCGACGTCAAAACCTCCGCGATCCTCGGCATGGCTTCGCTGCCGAACTACGACCTCAACAACCCCGGCACGCTCTACAACGACTTTCTCACGCAGGGCATGAGCGAAGATCAGGTCGTCGAAAAGCTCTCTGACCTGCGTTTCAAGCAGTGGCGCAACAAGGCGATCAACGACACCTATCAGCCCGGCTCCACGTTCAAGATATTGACGCTTTCCATGGGCTTGGAGGAGGGCGTGATCGACCTTAACTCCACCTTTGACTGCGCGGGCTACGTCAAAATCGAAGACGCAACGATCAACTGCTCCAAGCGCGCGCCCGGTCACGGACACCAGAGCCTCAAGGTCGCCGCCGGAAACTCCTGCAACCCCGCCTTCATCAACATCGGGCTGCGGGTCGGCAACGCAAAGTTTGTCGAGTACATGAACGCCTTCGGCCTCACGTCCAAAACCGGCATCGACACCACGGGTGAAGCGACGGGCTTCATGAACGACGAGATCAACTATTCCCGCCTCGCGCTGGCATGCTATGCCTTCGGCCAGAACTTCAACGTCACGCCCGTCGCGCTCATCGCGGCGCAGGCGGCGTGCATTAACGGCGGCTATCTGCGCACGCCATACATCGTCGATCAGGTCGTGGACGCAAACGGCAACGTGGTCTATCAGCACGACAACACGCCGCTGCGGCAGGTGATCTCCGAGGAAACGAGCGCCACCGTGCGTGAGATCCTGGAATACGTCGTCTCCGACGGCACGGGCAAAAACGGCAAGGTCGCCGGCTACCGCATCGGCGGCAAAACAGGCACGGCGGACAAGGTGGGCGGCAACGTCATCGTCTCCTTTGTCTGCTTTGCGCCCGCAAACGATCCGCAGGTCATCATGCTGCTCACCCTCGACGAACCCAGCCGCTACACGGGCACCTACGTCTCCGGCGGCAACATGGTCGCTCCGGTGGCAAGCAGCGTCATGGCGGAACTGCTCCCCTATCTCGGCATCGAACCGACCTACAGCGCGGAAGAACTCGTCGGCGCGGACGTCACGGTGCCCAATGTTGTCGGCGAAGGCGTCGTGGACGCGCAGAAGCGGCTCAAGGAAATCGGTTTCACGAGCCGCGTCATCGGCGATACGGACACGGTCACCGACCAGACCCCGGCGGGCGGCGCCATTGTGCCGAACAACGCCGAAATCCTGCTTTACTGCGGGGAAGAAAAATCCAACGAACCGTGCATTGTGCCCAACGTCATCGGGGACAGCGCATCGGTGGCAAACCAAAAGCTGACGAACGCCGGGCTGATCATGTCTATCTCCGGCGCAACAAACCGCTCCTCCGCCAGCGTACGCGCAATTTCCCAATCGGAGGAGCCGGGCAAGGAAGTGCCGCCGGGCACGGTGGTACGCGTGCAGTTGAGCGATTCGTCCGTGACGGATTGATACCTCAGGAAAGCTATATTCAATCGTGAAAGGGACGCTTCCCCATCAGACTCTCGCAACTGCTTGCACCTCTGAACGACTATGATTTGCACGCGAGTGAGGACATGGAGATCGCCGCGTTGAGCGATGATTCCCGCACCGTCCGTCCCAACGCGCTGTTCGCCGCGCTGCAAGGCGCAAAGGAGGACGGCGCACGGTTTCTTGAGCAGGCGCGCCATGGCGGCGCGGCCTGCGTGCTGTGCGAAACGCCGCCCGACATATCCCTGCCGTATGTTCTTGTGCCGGACGCAAGGTACGCGTTGGGTCACATGGCGTCGGTCTGGTACGGCGAGCCGTCGAAAAAGCTGCGTGTCGTCGGCGTGACCGGCACAAACGGCAAAACCACGACGACCTGGCTCATCAAACAGCTATTGGAGAAAACATGCGGCGCAAAGGTCGGGCTCATCGGCACGGTCGGCAACCGGATCGGCGACGAAAGCCTGCCCGCCGAGCGCACAACGCCGGGAAGCCTTGCCCTGCAGGACCTGCTTGCTCGCATGGTTGACGCGAACTGCGCCTTCGCGGTGATGGAGGTCTCCTCCCATGCACTGGTGCAACAGCGCACGGCGGGCGTTGATTTTGACGTGGGCGTGTTCACGAACCTGACGCAGGATCATCTGGACTACCACGGCACGATGGAAAACTACTGCGACGCCAAGGCGCGTCTGTTCCGCCAATGCCACGCCGCCGCCGTCAACGGCGACAGCCGCTGGGCGGAACGCATTCTCGACGGCGCATCCTGCCCCGTTCTGCGTTACGGTCAGGATCTCACCAACGACCTTGTGGGCTGGCACCTGCATTACACCAACGACAGCGTCGCTTTCACGCTCTGCGACGAAGGGGAGCACAGGGAGACCCGGGTCCCCATCCCCGGCGAATTTTCGTGTTACAACGCGCTTGCCGCGCTCTCGGCAGTGAAGCTGCTGGGCGTACCGCTGCGCGAGGCCGCGGCGGCGCTGCCGGATTGTACCGGCGTCCGCGGACGCTGCGAGGTCGTGCCAACCCCGGGCAAAAGCACGGTTATCATCGACTATGCGCATACGCCCGATGGGCTGAAGAATATATTGGAAACGGTCTGCGCGTTTGCGCAGCGGCGTGTGCTGGTCGTATTCGGCTGCGGCGGCGACCGTGACCGTACCAAGCGCGCCCGCATGGGGCGCATCGCCGCAGCGCTTTCGGACTTTGCCGTTGTCACCAGTGACAACCCGCGCACCGAATCGCCCTATGCGATATTGCACGATGTGCTCGACGGTATGCGCGGCAGCCGCACCCCCTTCGCCGTCATTGAAGACAGGCGCGAGGCGATTGCCTATGCGCTGGAGCATGCCGGCGCGGGAGACGTAGTGCTGCTGGCGGGCAAAGGACATGAAACGCACCAGATCATCGGTACAAAGCTCTGCCCGCTGGACGAGCGGGAGGTTGTGCGCACATACTACGCGCAGCATTAAGCCGCCGCACAGCGGCAAAACGTGTGTATTTGAACAAAGGAGAAATCAACATGATGACAGTGCTTGCCTGTATTCTGAGTTTTGCGGTCACCGCAATCGCGGGGCGGTTTCTGATCCCGTGGCTCCGCCGTCTTAAGGCGGGACAGGAGATCCGTGAGGACGGTCCGACCTGGCACAATGCCAAGGCAGGCACGCCCACCATGGGCGGTCTGATGTTCATTGCGGGGATTCTCGTCGCAATCCTCGCCGCCGGCTGGTCGCGGATGCTGCACGGCGACTGCAAACACCTTTACATCTTCGGCTTTGCCGCCATTTTCGGACTGATCGGCTTTCTCGACGATTTTGAAAAGGTCGTCCACCATCGCAACCTCGGTCTGACGGCGCTGCAAAAGTTCGCGCTCCAGCTCGCAGCGGCGGTCGCATTCCTGACGCTGATGCGCTATGAGGGGCTGCTGACGCCGAACCTGTATATTCCCTTCGTACAGGCGCATCTCGTCATGCACTGGCCAGTCTATATGGTTCTTGCCGCGTTCATCATTGTCGGCACGGTCAACGCCGTCAACATCACCGACGGCATCGACGGCCTTGCGGCCAGCGTAACCGTTCCGGTCGGGCTGTTCTTCGCCGTGGTGGCGACGTGGTGGCCGGGACGTGAGCAGCTGGGCGTTTACGCCGGCGCGCTGGTGGGTGGACTGCTGGGCTTTCTGGTCTATAACTTCCATCCCGCGAAGGTCTTCATGGGCGACACGGGTTCGCTCTTTCTCGGCGGCACGGTGGCGGCGCTTGCGTTCGCCTATGACATGCCGCTGATCCTGATCCCCGTCGGCTTTGTTTACATCTGCGAGACGATGTCGGACATTTTGCAGGTGGGTTACTTCAAGCTGACACACGGCAAGCGTCTTTTCAAAATGGCGCCGCTGCACCACCACTTCGAGTTGTGCGGCTGGAGCGAGGTCAAACTGGTGGCGGTGTTCTCGCTTGTGAGCACGCTGGGCTGCTGCCTTGCCGCGCTGGGCGTTCTGGGGCGCTATCAGATCTGATTGAAAACCAAAGTCCCATCCGGGCAGGAAACGAGGTGAGCAGATGACAAAGGAGGAACGCGAGCTGCGCGCGCAGCAGCGTGCGCGCCAGCGCGAGGTCGAAAACAACGCCCGCGAGGCGGCGCGCGGCCCCCTCGACGTGCCGTATCTCCTGCTGACGCTGCTGCTCACGGGCGTTGGGCTGATCATGCTCTTTTCCGCCAGCTTTCCCTCGGCGTACTATGAAAGCGGCAACCCTGCCTATTACTTCATCCGTCAGGCGATTTTTGCCGCGCTCGGCATTGTGGCGATGTTTGCCATCGGGCGCATCAACTACGAACGCTACCGCGGTGTGTCCCGCATCCTGCTGTTTTTCTCCATTGCCCTGCTGATTCTCGTGCTGATTCCCGGCATCGGCACGGGCAAGGTCACGCACGGCGCGCAGCGCTGGATCCGCGCCATCGGACCGCTGCCGCAGTTCCAGCCCTCTGAGGTTGCAAAGTTCGGCGTCATTCTCTACTTTGCCGACAGCATTTCCAAAAAGATGGAGCGCATGCGTTCCTTCCGCTACGGTATTCTCCCCTACGCCGCCATTCTCGGCGTCATTTCGGTGCTGATGCTGCTCGAGCCGCATTTTTCCGGCACGGTGCTGATCCTCGGCATCGGCGCAACGATGATGTTCGTCGGCGGCATCCAGTTGTTCTGGGTCGGCATGGGCGCAGGCGGCGCCGCCCTGATCGGCTACGCATTTGCAACCGGTCTCATAAAATACAACTCCTCGCGCATTGCCATCTGGCTCGATCCGCTCAACCCCGAGTTCATGCAGGGCAAAGGATACCAGACGCGTCAAAGCCTGCTCGCCATCGGTTCGGGCGGTCTGCTGGGCGTCGGTCTCGGTCAAAGCCGGCAGAAGTTCATGTACCTGCCCGAGGAGCACAACGACTTCATCTTCTCCATCGTCTGTGAGGAGCTGGGGCTCATCGGCGCAACGCTCATTATGGCGCTCTTCGCCCTGCTGATCTTGCGGGGCTATTGGATCGCGCTCCATGCCCGCGACCGTTTCGGCGCGCTGCTGGCGGTGGGCGTAACGACGCAGGTGGCGCTGCAGGTCTTTCTGAATATCGCGGTGGTATCAAACCTGATCCCGAATACCGGCATTTCGCTTCCCTTTTTCAGCTACGGCGGCACGGCGCTCGCCATTCAGCTCTCGGAAATGGGCGTGGTGCTGAGCGTGTCGCGGCAGATGCCGCCGTCATAGGAGTGCAGTCATGAAAGTGATTTTTACCTGCGGCGGCACCGCGGGACATGTCAACCCGGCGCTGGCACTGGCCGGTTACATGTTGGAAAAGGACCCTGCGACCGAGGTGCTGTTCGTTGGCGCGGAGCGCGGCTTGGAGCGCGACCTGATCGCGCATACGCCCTACCCGTTCCGCGCGGTCAATATCTCGTCGTTCCACCGTTCGCTCAAGCCGAAGGAACTCAAACATAATCTGATTTCGATCCGCAACCTGCTCCACGCAGAGCGGGAAGCGAACGCCATTCTGGGCGATTTCCGGCCCGATCTGATCGTCGGCACGGGCGGCTATGCCAGCTATCCCATCGTACGCTACGGCGCAAAAGCGGGTATCCCGACGGCGGTACACGAATCCAACGCGGTGCCGGGCCTGACGACGAAAGAGCTGGAGCCGTACGCCCGGCGCATCATGGTGGGTTTTGAGGACTGCCGGAAGCACTATCGGCACCCCGGCAAGGTGGTCGTTACCGGCACGCCGGTGCGCGGCGACTTTTTCACGCAGACAAAGGCGGAGGCCCGGAAAAAGCTCGGCTTTGACGACGCCCGTCCCCTGATCGTCTCGTTCTGGGGCAGTCTCGGCGCAGGTGCGATGAATGAGATGATGGCGGATTTTCTGGCGCTTGAAGCGGCGCACGAACCGTTCCACCACATTCACGGCGTCGGTTCGCTCTCCTGGAATGCGATGTGCGCATCCCTTGCATCGCGCGGCGTCGACCTCGCAGCGCATCCGTCGCTCGACGTGCGGGAGTATATCTACAACATGGCGGACGTCATGCGTGCCGCCGACCTCGTTCTCTCCCGCGCAGGAGCGTCCACCATCGCGGAGCTGACGGCGCTGGGCGTACCGGCAATTCTCGTTCCTTCCCCCAACGTCACCAATCACCATCAGGAAAAGAACGCAAATGTCCTCGGCGAGCACGGCGCGGCGCTGGTGCTCGCGCAGGAAGGGCTGGACGGCAAGCGTCTGTTCACCGCCGCAGCGGAGATCCTGCACGACGAGGGAAAACGCCTCGAAATGGAGCGAAACATGGCGGCGCTCGGCGTACGGGACGCAACGGAGCGCATTTACGAAACGGTCATGAGCCTGTTATAAAGCGCCGGGCAAGGCGGCGGGAGTAACCCACCCCCCTGTCCCCCGCATACTATGGTCTAGTTTCAGTATGTGGGGGGAACGTAATGCAGGAGCTGTTCGTCGAAGGCGGAAAACGTCTTTGTGGTGAACTGACGATACAGGGTTCAAAAAACGGCGTACTGCCCATTCTGGCGGCGACGATAGTCTGTGCGGGAGAATGCCGTCTGGGAAACTGTCCGCGGCTGCGGGACGTGGATGCGTCCATCGCGATCCTGCGCCATCTCGGCTGCTGCACGCGCTGGGAGGGCGATACGCTGATCGTGGACACAACGCATATGGACGGCACGGAGGTGCCGGACGCGCTGATGAGCGAAATGCGCTCGTCCGTGATCTTTCTCGGCGCCATTCTGGCGCGGCAGGGCGAGGCGGTGCTGTCCTATCCCGGGGGATGCGAGCTGGGGCCGCGCCCCATCGACATGCACCTCTCGGCGCTACGCGCTCTGGGCGCGGAGATCGCCGAGCGCAGCGGCACGCTGCGCTGTCAGGCAAAGGTACTTACCGCAGCGGAGCTGGTGCTTCCTCTGCCGAGCGTCGGCGCAACGGAGAACGCCATTCTCGCCGCTTGCGGCGCGGATGGTACGACCGTCATCTACAACGCCGCGCGGGAGCCGGAAATCGGTGAGCTGCAGGACTTTCTCAACGCGATGGGCGCGCAGGTGCGCGGCGCGGGCAGCTCCATCGTCACCGTTTCGGGAAAGCGCCCGCTCCACGGCGGAACGCACCGCGTCGTCGCCGACCGCATTGTGGCGGCGACCTATCTGTGTGCGGCGGCGGGCTGCGGCGGGGACGTACGGATCACAGGCGTCGACTACCGCCAACTTGCCACCGTGACGGGCGCACTGGCCGAGGCCGGCTGTGCCGTGGAAAGCGAGGAATGTGCCGTGCATCTGCGCAGCGAGGGGCGCCTTCGCTCGATCCGTCCCGTGCGCACCGCGCCGTACCCCGGCTTTCCCACGGATGCGCAGCCCGCCCTGATGGCGGCGCTGCTGCGTGCTGCGGGCAGCACCGTGTTCGTGGAAAACATCTTTGAAAATCGTTACCGCCACGCGGGCGAGCTTGCGCGTCTGGGCGCGGACGTCCGCATCGCAGGGCGGGTCGCCGTGGTCAGCGGTGTAGATGCGCTGCACGGCGCAAGCGTCCGCTGCACCGATCTGCGCGGCGGCGCGGCATTGGTGCTCGCGGGCTTGCAGGCGGAGGGAACCACCCGTGTGTCCCTGCTTGCACACATCGACCGCGGCTACGTGTCCATCGAGCGCGATCTTACGCTGCTGGGCGCACAGATCGAGCGAAAAGAACAACCATAAGTCACAGAGGACAGAGGGAAGAGGCGCCATGGCGAGAACAAGACGCAATCGAAGACGCAGACGGGGAAGGTTTTCCTTCCTCCTGAAGCTGTTCGCCTTTTTGGTCGCCGTCGCAGCAATCGTCGCAGCGGTCACGCTTTTTTTCCGCATGGACCACATCGTCGTAAGCGGCAATACGCGTTACAGTGAACAGGAGGTTTTGGACGCCTCGGGCCTGCAAACCGGCAGCAACTTATATTTTCTCAACAAATTCGGCGTCAAGGAAACCATCTTTGCCCAGCTGCCCTATGTGGAAGAGGTCAAGATCAACCGCAAGCTGCCCGACACCCTGCTCATCGAAGTACGCGAGTGCAAGGCGGTCGCAGGCATCGAAAGCGCGGGCGAAATCTGGCTGATCAGTGAACAGGGCAAGCTGCTGGAGGTGGTGGACACACTGCCGGAAGGCTGTCCGCTTATCACGGGCGGCACGCTGATCGAACCCGCCGCCAGCCGTCAAATGGACTTCGGCGGCGAGGCCGCTTATCGCTCCGGCGTTGTGATGTCGCTGCTGCGCATTGCCGCCGAGCGCGACATGTGCAAGCACATCGGCACGATCGACATGTCGGACGACACGGCGCTGAGTTTTACCTATCTGGACCGCTTCACGGTGCGCTTCCCGTGGACGGCGGATCTGAGCTACAAGCTGGAAAGCCTTTCCACAGTGGTGGATTATCTGGAAAACAACGAAACCGGACGCATTGACCTGATGACCGACGGCAAGGCAAGTTTTATCCCCGCGTGAGACAAAAAGCCGCAGTGGCGCAAATTTTTTCAAAAAGTTTTTCAATCTGCTATTGACCGCGGGGAAAAAGCGTAATAGAATAGCCGTTGGTATGTAATACTTTATGTTGTGGGTTTTTTGTCGAAATGCCCGCGCATTGTACTAGAGACAGTAGGAGGAACCGATATGGCTTTCGGATTGGACCCCGGGCAGGAAAGCGTCGTCAAGATCAAGGTGATCGGCGTCGGCGGCGGCGGCAACAACGTCGTCAACCGCATGGTGCGTTCGGGTTCGCGCGGCGTGGAATTCGTCGCGGTCAACACAGACAAACAGGCGCTCGACGTTTCGAGCGCTACCTATAAAATTCAAATCGGCGAAAAGCTGACCCACGGCCAGGGCGCCGGCTCCGACCCCGAGGTCGGACGCAAGAGCGCGGAGGAAAGCCGCGCGCAGATTGCCAAGTCGCTGGAGGACACCGATATGGTGTTCATCACCGCCGGCATGGGCGGCGGCACCGGCACGGGCGGTGCGCCCATCGTGGCGGAGGTTGCGCGCGAGGCGGGCATTCTGACCGTCGGCGTCGTAACAAAGCCCTTTAACTTTGAGGGCCGCCGCCGCATGCAGCAGGCGGAAAAGGGCATCGAGGAGCTGCGTCAGAAGGTCGACTCCCTTGTCATCATTCCCAACGAGCGCCTCAAGCTCGCCAGCGAACAGAAAATCACCTTTGCCAACGCCTTTGAAATCGCGGACGACGTCTTGCGTCAGGCGGTGCAGAGCATTTCGGACCTCATCAACACGCCGGGATTCATCAACCTCGACTTCGCCGACGTCACCTCCGTGATGAAGGGTGCCGGTCTTGCGCACATGGGCGTTGGCCGCGCCGCCGGCAAGGGCAAGGCGGAAGAGGCTGCGCACATGGCAATTTCCAGCCCGCTGCTGGAAACCTCGATCAACGGCGCCCACGGCGTGCTCATCAATATCACCGGCTCCGCGGACATCGGTCTGGAGGAAATCGAGCAGGCAGCGTCTCTTGTGCAGGCCGCCGTCCATCCCGATGCGAATACCATCTTCGGCGCGTCCTTCGACGAAACGCTGGACGACGAGGTACGTGTCACCGTTATTGCCACCGGTTTTGACGAGGGCAAGCCGCTCCCGCAGACCGTCTCCGAGCAGCAGCGCGTTGAGCGTTTGACTCAGATTGCCTCCGGCAATGCGCCGGAACCGGCAAGTGCGCCCGTTCAGCCCGCCGCGCCCGCGCCTGCGGCATCGGCACCCGCACCGCAGCCCGCAGTCCCTGCCGCTCCGCAGAGTGCGGCGCCTGCACAGCCTGTTGCGCAGCAGCCCGCGCCGGCGGCTCCCGCTCAGGAAGCGGCGCCCGCGCCCGCTCCGGCAGCGCCTACGCCCGCACCGCAGCCCGAACCCGAGAAGGACGAGGAAGACGACGATCCCTTCGCCGACATCTTCAAGATCTTCAATCGCGGCAATTGATGTTTTTTGCCAAATATTTCAGAACTCCGCAGATTTTTCTTCTGCGGAGTTCTTTTTTTATGCGCCGGCGCGTTTTCGCCGCATTTTGCCATGACAGTGCGGTTAAATTTTAGGTTGGTTAGTTTGCGTCCGATTGCAAAAATTAAACGCTGCCGCGCAAACTTTTTGAAAAAGCAACGCGTTTTCGTTTTCAAAGACATGCGCGGCGGCAATTGCCATGCGAATATGCGGGCAAAAGGCGGCAAGGCTTCCGTCCCTGCCCTTTCGCACCGCATTCGCATCAAAAAGGAGGAGATGGGATGAACGCACTTTCCAGCCGCATCGCCGCGGTCTGTCTCGGATTGCTGTTCACATTCACGGCCTATGCGCCGGGTGTGCGCGCCGAAGCGGCAAGCCACGGCGATGCGCAGCCCGTCCGCTGTCTGGTTCCGGTGGGGCACACGGTCGGCGTCAAGCTCTTTGCCGACGGCGTCATGGTGGTCGGCCTCTCGGACGGTGAGAGCGCCGCAAAGGCATCCGGTCTGCGCGAGGGTGACATCATATTGTCCTTCAACGGCACCGAAATCGCCTCCACGGAGCATTTGCAGCGGCTGCTCGCGGAAAACGGCGCCGCACGGGCAAGCATGTGTGTCAAGCGCGGCGCGCGGACGCTGACCCTGTCCGTCGCACCCGTGGAGAGCGCCGACGGCTCGGTTCGGCTCGGCGCATGGATCCGTGACAGCATGGCGGGCATCGGAACGATGACCTTCTATGACCCGCAAAGCGGCGTATTCGGCGCGTTGGGGCACGGGGTTTCCGACGTGGACACCGGCGAACTGATGCCGCTGGAGAGCGGCAGCATCATGGATGCGACGGTTAAGGCGGTCAAGCGCGGCGAAAGCGGCGCTCCGGGCGAGCTGCGCGGCGCGTTTGACCTGACGCGCGACAGCGGCAGTCTGTATGCCAACACCGACTGTGGCCTGTTCGGCGTGGTTGAGGGCGTTTCCAACGCGCTCACGGGACAGGAGGCGGTCCCCATCGCGCCGAAGGGCTCGGTCGTACCCGGTCCCGCCGTCATTCTTGCCAATTGCGGCGGCGATGAGGTGCGTGAATACAGCGTCGAGATCGAGCGCGTTTACCCGGGCGCAACGCCGACGCGGAACCTGTTGCTGCGCGTCACCGACCCGGCACTGTTGGAGGCGACAGGTGGCATCGTGCAGGGCATGAGCGGCAGTCCGATCCTGCAAAACGGCGCTCTGGTCGGTGCGGTTACGCATGTCCTGCTCAGCAACAGCGCCCGCGGATACGGCATTTTCATCGAAAATATGCTCGACGCCGCAGGTCTTCCCTACGCGGCAGCGTAATACCGCCGGATAAAGAATGCAAAACGGGGGCGGCGCATTTGCGCCGCCCCCTGCACACAGCAGTATGAATGAATCGGACAGGCTCCTGATTTTCGATCGCCGCAGCGGCCGTCAAACACGCTCCGTCGGCTTTTCGTCGCAAGCTCCGTCCGCGGCCTCGTCTCCCTGCTTCTCCCCACTGCGTTTGCCGTGCATTTTTTCTTTTCGTTCGTACATGTGCTTATCTGCCTCGTCCATCATCTTCTTGACGGTCGTGTTCCCGATCTCCTCCGTGAACGCATACCCCCATGAAATACTGATCCCGCGCTCCGCCTGCGACAGTTCAAAGTGTTTGACCATCCGGTCGATCTTTTCTCTCGCGCAGTTCTTTTCAACCGCCGCAAATTCATCGCCGCCGAAACGAAAGCAGTTGTTTTCGTCCTCCAGACCAAAGCATTCACGGATGCAGTCTGCCGCCGAGCGGATCAGCTTGTCGCCCGCCGCATGGCCCAGCGTATCATTGGTGACCTTGAGATAATTGATATCGAACAGAAACACCGCAAGGGAGTAGCCACTCCGCCCGGACTCCAGCAGATATTGCTCAAAGCCGTATCGGTTGGGCAGCCCGGTCAGGGTATCCGTCTCCGCGGCAGAACGCAGAATGGACTCCAGCCCGTCGCGCCGCTTGAGCAGGCGGTTATAGGCACCCGCGAGCAGGCGCACCTCGCGCAGTCCCTTGCCGTCGTCCAGTGTTTCGTCCGTGTCGATCAAACGCACATAGTCGTCCAGCGGCAGGATTAGCCAGTGGTACAGGACGAAAAAGTTGAAAGCCATGATCGCGATGACGACTATCATGGAGATCCAGAGAAGGATGCGATCCACTTCAAAGTGCCGCGACGTTTCAGCAATGACATATCCGTTCGTTGCCTTAATGCTGGCAACGCAGGCATTGACGTTTTCAGAGACCGCCTGCTTGTGCTGGGAATACTCCGAATTCAGAAACAGCCTCCGCGCCGCCGCCAAGCGCTCTTCGGCGGACATCGCCTGCTCCTCCGCCGTCAGTTCCCGCAGCGGGATCATGTTGAGCGGCGGCCGGTCGGGCAGCGGATAGTCGGCGCAAACCAGCGAGATCGCATGAATCTGCGCGTCCATAAGGAAGTTGGCGCTGTCTGCCGCCGCAACGATCAGGTGAAACGCCTCGGCACTGACGTCGTAACCGCGGAAGCGCTCCACCACCTGATCGCCCCGGCGGTCGATCCCCAGCTCGTTTGCATAGGCAATGAGCGGATACACATTGACCGTACCGTTTTCCGCAAGCGGCATCATGATAAAATTCATCGATGTTTCCGCCATCAAGCTGGAGCCTGCCAACAGCGCCGTGGCGTTCTCCGTATAGTCGGACGACATCTGCATCAGCTGCGACACACCCATGCCGGTGCTGTTGATATGGATGATCAAAATGATGATAACAATATACAGCGCCGCCAGCACTCCAATGATGGGCAGCATGACCGTGTTCGCCGATATGCCGCGTTCGAAAGATGTTTTTGATTCGTTTTCAGGTTTCATGATGCTTGCCTTTTTATGACCACTATGCGATGTAACCGCTTCGTCTACAGGGAGAAGCCGCCGGTATCAATGTTTTTCTCGTCCCCGATGAGCGTTTCAAAGTCGGGCACCGGCATCGGCTTATAGAAATAATAGCCCTGCACGTAGCGGCAGCCGAGGCTCTTGATAAATTCCGTCTCCTCCTGCGTTTCCACGCCCTCGACGATGATGGGCGCTTCCATACTCTTCGCCATGCCGACAATGGATCTGAGGATGTGGATACCCTTGCGGTCGTCGCTGTTCATGCGCAGGAACTGCGCGTCCAGCTTGATGATGTCAACATTGAGGCTGCGCAGCATATTGAGCGAGGAATAGCCGCTGCCGAAGTCGTCCATCAGGACGAGAAAGCCCTTCTCGCGCAGGCGCTTGACCGTGTCGACCACCGCGCCGTCACCCACATAGGCGGATTCGGTGATCTCGATCTTGATCACGTCCACCGGCAAATGATACTTCCAAAGCAACAGGTCAAAATACGACGGCACGTCGATGGTAAAAATGTCGATCTGTGAAACGTTGACCGAAACCGGCAACGGTGTGTGTCCGGCGTCGATCCACCGTTTCTGCCACGCGCAAACCTCTTCCCACACGAACTGGTCCAGGTCGGTGACAAAGCCGTACTGCTCCAGCACGGGAACGAAAACGCCCGGGGATACCATCGTGCCGTCCGCCTTTTTCCAGCGCACAAGCGACTCCGCGCCCACGACCTTTCCCTCTTTGATTTCGCACTGGGGCTGGAGCATGATGAACAGCTCGTGGTTTTTCAGCGCCAGCTGGAAGTCGGAGAGGATCTGGTAATCCCGCTCCGTTTTCTGGTACATTGCCTCTTCGAAAATGCGGATACGCTGATGGTAGTTCTCTTTCGCGTGCTGCGACGCCTGCGCCGCGCGGTCAAGCAGTTCTTCAACGCTGTTCTTTCCGTCCGCCATGCAGATGCCCACGGCCGGCATAAAGCCCACAGACGTACCGCGCTCCATGACCAGCTCATGGATATCGTTGTAAAGCCGTTTGACGGATTCCTCATCATAAGGGATCAGAAGCGCAAAGTCGTCCTGACCCAGATAGCAGGCAAGTCCGCCGGTGTCCGTCTCCACACGGGTGAGCTCTTCACCGATCTGCATCAGAAGCTGGTCGCCCGCTTCCCTGCCGTACCATTCGTTAAAGAGCTTGAAATGCTCCAGATCAAGCGCGATCACACACCAGTTCTCGTCGCGCGACTGGAGGATCTCCTTGCCGCGGACGTAGAGCGCCGCCTCCATGTAAAGCCCGGTCAACTCACTGCGCGCCTCGATATCCTCGCTGTTGTTGACACCGACAAAAATATGGTTGTTGTCGTCCTGCATCCGGGTCGCTTTGAGCGTAACATACGCGGTCTCGCCATCGATCAGGTGCCGGTAGGTCAACATGAAGGGGTTGCCGTCGTTCAGCGCGCGGAGAATGTTTTCCTTGGTAAGGGATTCGATGATGAACGTACGGTCATCCGGATGGACGATTTGCAGCGCGCGCTCCATGCTGTCGGAGAAGAAATCATCGCCCTGCTTTTCGCTCGCCTCGCCGCCTTCGTTGTTGCTGTACTCCACATACCGTCCGGTGTCCAGATTCACATAGTACAAATAGGCATAGTTTGCCGAAAGCGCCTGCGCAATGTGAGAATACATATCGCTGGTGTGCTGCGCCTTCTCATACGCCGCCTTGGCCTCCATCGTCTCGCGCTTGACACGCATCAACTCCGTATAGTCCAGGCGCATGCACAGCGTACACAGGCGTCCGTTGGCATCCGTGAACTTGAGTTTTGTCGTTTGGAACTGGCGCGGATTACCCACCGCATCCGACACATCCTCATAAAAGACGTAAGGATGGTCCATGGCGAGCGCCTTTTCATCGTCCGCCGCGAAATGCCGCGCCGTGGAGAGGTCAAAAATATCGTAATCCGTCAGGCCGACAACGTCCTGCGGCTCCCTGCGGTCCGCAAACTCCGCGAACGCCTGATTGCAGGCCAGATACCGCCCCGTCTCGACGTCCTTTGACGAGGTCATGCCCGGCATATTGGTCAAAAGCGCGGTGACGCTCTGCGTCAGCTCCGCGATCTTGATTGCCGCCTCCGCCTTTTCCGCAAGGCGCTGGTTCTCTGCCTCCATTTCCTTTGCGTAGTTCTTAACGACCACAGCGCTCTTTGCCTGATCCGTCATCTCCTGCGAAAGCGTGGTCATTGCGTCAATCAGGAGCCTGACCTCGCTGCTTGCCTCAATATCCTCGGCGTCGAGCGAGAGTGATGAAGCGTCCTTGTTGTCGTGTGCCAGCCTTGCAAAGCGCAGTGCGCTCTGCTCCAAAGCCCGGATCGGCTTGGTAACGTTCCGCCGCAGCCAAAGCGCAAGCAGTGTGCCGAACAGCACACACACCACCACGATCAGCATGATATCATGCATCACATAATTGGAGATGGTGCCGCGCACATCGTCAATGTAATAGTCCGCACAAATCAGCGCAATGGTCTCCCCATCCGATGTCCTGAGGGGCTTGCAGCCGGTGTAGCACAGGCCGTAGTCTGAATCGTCCTCAAAAAAGCTGACGTCGGAATCGTTCCACGCATCAAGGTACGGCTGTATCTGCTCGCGCGTATATTCTTCGCTGCAATCGTAAAGAATGGGCCAGTCGTCCTCGGACTCACCGGCTGCCAGCGCCGCCTCGATCTCCGCCTGGCTTGTGGACGAAATCACGCTGAGCATTCCGCCGTCCGGTGTGTCCAGCGGGATAACGATATAGAGAAAGCCCAGTTCAAAGTCATCTACAAAACGGTTGATAAGCCGCTGCAGCTCGTCGCGTTTGGGTGACGAGATTTTGTTTTCAATGCATTCGCGCAGATCATCCGCGTCTGCGCTGCGCTCCACCGCAATCACCACGTCGCGCAGCCGCGCATTATACTGGTCATACAACGCAGAAGAAAACGAAAAATACGTCTGAATGGAAAGCAGCACACTCAAAACAATGGTCAATCCCCCGCAGCCAATCAGGATACTGCGAAAGATCGGACTTTTTCTTCTTTTTTGAGCTTGCATGGCATCACCATTTCCCATCTGTTTGTTGCATAAATGCTGCTGGCATCATATTATAAACGAAAGAGAAGCGGATTTCAACTTTTCCCCGCCTCTTTTTTCTGTTTTTTCAGGCAAAGCATCTATAAAAATAATCAATATAATGTCATTTTTCGGGCAAAACGGCAAGTCGCCGCAAATATCCATCGTTTGACACTGGACATAACGTGGAACCTGCGTTATAATGCCGTAGAAATAGAAAAATGTCTAAAATGGGTGGATTTATGAACACGAAGATTTATCTTGCCATAAAAATAGCGCTGATCATGTTGGTCGACGCCCTCTGCATCACACTCTCGGGTGCGCTGTCCCTCATGGTGCGTTTTGACTTCTCATTTGATGCGATTCCCAAGGAATATCTGCTTCCCTGGTTCCACTATCTCCCGCTCCAGATCGGGATCACGCTGTTTTTATTCCTTCTGCTGCGCATGTACCACTACGTCTGGCGCAACATCAGCGCAAACGACGTCTCCCACATGACCCTGTGCGTGCTCCTTACCTATACGCTCAGCACCGCCGCGGCGGCGCATCTGGGCAATCATCAGCCGCGCAGCGTCCTGTTCATGCAGTTCGTCTTTCAGCTTATTTTTCTTGTCGGCGTTCGCTGCGTTCTGCGTTTTTGGGAGGCCGTCCGTTTGACCCTGCGCCAGTCGCGCGGCAACTTTGACCAGCGCGTCTTGCTTGTCGGCGCGGGTGAGGCGGGGCGCATCCTCGCCCGTGAGCTGCTGACAAGCAGCCAGCTTGAGGCAAAGCTGTGCTGCGTCGTCGACGACAACGAGAAAAAGTGGGGCCGCTATCTGGAAGGTGTTCCCATCATCGGCGGCTGCGACATTATCCCGTCAGCCGTACGCAACGAAAACATCACGCAGATCATCGTCGCCATTCCCTCCGCCACGCCGCAGCGGCGCAGCGAGATCCTCAACATCTGCAACCAAACGGGCGTCCGGACGCGTGCCCTGCCCGGCGTATACCAGTTTATCAACGGCGAAACCTCTCTTTCCGCCGTGCGCGATGTGCAGGTGGAAGACTTGCTCGGCCGTGCGCCCGTGCAGCTCAACACTGATGTGATTGACCGCTTTATCCGCGGCAAAGCCGTGCTTGTTACGGGCGGCGGCGGCTCCATCGGCAGTGAGCTTTGCCGGCAAATTGCTTCGCACGCGCCGGAAACGCTCATCATTCTTGACATCTACGAAAACAACGCCTATGACATTCAGCAGGAGTTGCGGCGCATCTACGGCAGCAAGCTGGATCTGCGCGTGGAAATCGCCAGTGTTCGCGACAAGGAACGCATCTACGATATCTTCCGCACCCTGCGGCCGGACATTGTCTTCCATGCCGCCGCGCACAAGCATGTGCCGCTGATGGAGGACTGTCCCGCCGAAGCGATCAAGAACAACATTTTCGGTACTTATCACGTTGTCCGCGCGGCGGAAAAGTTCGGTGTGAAGAAGTTTGTGATGATTTCCACCGACAAGGCGGTCAATCCCACAAACGTCATGGGCGCAACCAAGCGTTTTTGCGAGATGGTGCTGCAGAGCCGCGTGGACAGTCCCACGGAGTTCTGCGCGGTGCGCTTCGGCAACGTGCTCGGCTCAAACGGCTCGGTCGTCCCGCTTTTCAAGCGGCAGATCGCGGCAGGCGGCCCCGTCACAATTACCGACAAGCGCATTATTCGCTACTTCATGACGATCCCCGAGGCGGCGCAGCTCGTGATGGAGGCGGGCGCCATGGCGAAGCAGAGCCAGATTTTCGTGCTCGACATGGGTGAGCCGGTTAAAATTCTTGATCTGGCGGAAAAATTGATCCGGTTGTCCGGTTATGAGCCATACCGGGACATTGAAATCCGTGAAATTGGTCTGCGTCCGGGTGAAAAGCTCTATGAGGAGTTGCTCATGAGCAGCCAGACATTGATCAAGACGGATAATGCCAAGATCTTTGTGGAGCAGCAGGAAAAGATTGACCCCCAGCAGATCATGGATAATCTGATGCGGCTGGACCGCGCCGTAACGGACACGGATGTCTCTGACGAAGAATTGATCGGCACGCTGCGTTCCATGATCCCAACTTATCACGCTCCCGAAGAGGACAACCGCGCGGCTGTCAAGGTCATCGAACAGGCGGAAAACACCACCCCCGCGCTTGCATATCGCAGGTTGCAGGCTGTGGTTGCAAAATCGGTATCCCTGCGACCGCATAAACATGAAAGCACATAAAACGAAAACGACGTGTTCAAGCACGTCGTTTTTCTTTGCGGCAGTCGATATAGATCCTTTACATTGACCGGGCAAAACTCCTACATTTTCGCATTGTTTCAAGTCTGCGCGGGGTGAGCCTAAGAGAGGATGGGAGTTTCCCTCTCGGTGAATTTGATCGACTCGCGGCAAAGCCGCGGCACCAAATAAAACTCCTAGATGCCGGAAAAGTTGGAATGATTCGTCCGCGACCGAGCGGAGGCGACGAAAGCCGCGCGTCAACGCGTCTTAAAATCACAGCACGCGAAGCATGCCACCAAACAAAAAGCGACGTGTCGAGGGCGGCAACCGTTAGGGAGAAATACTGACACCCCCCCAACGGCAAAGCTGGTACGGCGCAACAACAAAGGCGCGAG
>CACZPK010000014.1 GCA_902783035.1 Oscillospiraceae bacterium | reverse complement strand
CTCGCGCCTTTGTTGTTGCGCCGTACCAGCTTTGCCGTTGGGGGGGTGTCAGTATTTCTCCCTAACGGTTGCCGCCCTCGACACGTCTCTTTTTGTCTGATGACATGCTTCGCGTGCTGCGATTTCAAAACGCGCTGACGCGCTGCAAAAGCGTCCATGGCACACATGTGCTCAAAGGGAACGCTCCATTTGTGACTCATATCACATCCGCTGCAATACACGCTCAATGTCCGCCGGCTCCGGCATGGAACGGATCGCGCCGCGCTTGGTCGTCACAAGATACGCCGCCGCGTTTGCAAAGCGCAGCATCTCGTGCAGCTGCGGCTCCGTCAGGTCGTCCAGGCCGTGGTCGAGAACGTAGTGCAGCACCGAGGCGCAAAATGTGTCCCCCGCGCCCGTGGTCTCAATCACGCCGCCGAGCGTACAGCCCGGTTCAAAGGCACGCAGGCGGTCAAAGTAAGCATGGCTGCCCGCCGCACCGGCGGTGATATTCAGCAGCCGGATGTTTGGATACTGCGTCTGCAGCATAATTGCCGCCCGGTCGAAATCACTGACGCCGCACATGAATTCGACTTCATTGTCCGCAATCTTGAGCACATCGCACTGCGCCAGGCCCCATGCGATCTGCTCGCGCGCCGCGTCCTCACTGTCCCAGAGCGGGGGGCGCAGATTGGGGTCAAACGAAATGATCGCACCCGCCTCCCGTGCCGCGGCAACCGCTTTCTGCGTCGCCGTGCGCACAGGCTCATCCGTCAGAGACAACGAACCGAAGTGGAAAATGCGGCAACTTGCCAGCACCTCCTCGTCCAATTCGTCCGCAGAGAGGTTCACATCCGCGCCGGGCTTGCGATAAAAGCTAAAATCGCGGTCGCCGTTCTCAAAGGTATGAACAACGGCAAGCGTCGTATGCACCACCCGATCACGGCACAGTCCACGCGTGTCGATGCCCGCTCCGTGGAGCGTATCCGCCAGCAGGTCGCCGAAACCGTCCGCGCCCACCTTGCCCAGAAAGACACAGGAGCGCCCCAGCTTTCGCAGCATGGCGAGCACGTTGGCGGGCGCACCGCCCGGATTCGCCTCAAACAGCAGATTGCCCTGCCCGCTTTTTCCGTTTTGCGTAAAGTCGATCAGCAGCTCGCCGAGCGCTGCGACGTCAAAAGTTTTCTCGTTCATGATACCTCAGATCTGTGTCTGGTCGCTGGCCAGATCGCCAAGCAGCTTGTCGCGGCACTGCGCCACGTTGGTTTCAAGCACCTTTTTACGTAAGGGCAGCACGCTGCGCGGCGAGACGGACAGTTCGTCAATGCCGATGGAAAGGAAGGTCTCCGTCAGTTGGAGATCCGCGCCCAGCTCGCCGCAGATGCCAACCCAGATGCCGTTCTTGTGGGCGTTATCCGCCACGAGTTTCAAAAGCCGCAAGACCGCAGGATGATGCGGGTCAAAGAAACGGCCAAGGTCGCTGTTCTGACGGTCACACGCCAGCGTATACTGCGTAAGGTCATTCGTACCGCAGGAGAAGAAGTCGACCTCCTTCGCCAGACGGTCGCTCATGATGGCGGCGGCGGGCGTCTCGATCATGATACCGACCTGCACGTCGTCGGCGTAGGCAATGCCTTCCGAGGTCAGCTCCTTCTTGACCTGCTCGCAGAGCTTCTTTGCCTCGCGCACCTCCCACACACTTGTGACCATCGGGAACATAATGCACAGCTTGCCGTAGGCGGATGCGCGGTAGAGCGCACGCAGCTGCGTGCGGAAGATCTCCGGACGGTTGAGGCAAATACGCAGCGCGCGGTTGCCCATCGCGGGATTCTCCTCCTGCGGAAGGTTGAAATAGCCGATTTGCTTGTCCGCGCCGATGTCCAGCGTGCGAATGACGACTTCCTTGCCGTCCATTTCCGTAAGGACCCGCTTATAAGCCTCAAACTGGTAATCCTCGCTGGGGAAATCGTCGCAGCCCAGATACAGGAACTCGCTGCGGAACAGGCCGATGCCGCCGCCGTCATTGGTCAGCACCGTATGCACGTCCTCAGGATTGCCGATGTTGCAATAGATGCGCACCGAATGGCCGTCCTTTGTGACGTTCTCCTTGCCCTTGAGCTGAGCAAGCATCTCCAGCGTTTTGAGCTGTTCCTCGCGCTTTTTCATCAGGCGCGCACGCGTTTCCACGTCGGGTTCCAGCACGGCGGTGCCCGTCGCACCGTCGACGATGACATCCCGCCCCGCGTACTCGCTCTTGAGCTGGGTGCCCACGCCGATGATGGCAGGAATCCCCATCGTACGGGCAAGAATGGCGGTATGGCTGGAGCCGGAGCCACCTTCGGTGATGAAGCCGAGGATCTTGCTCTTGTCGAGCTGGACGGTCTCACTGGGCGCAAGATCATCCGCAGCAAGGATCACGGGCACATCGCTGTCGATGCCGCCCTGCACCGCACCCGTCAGAATGGCGATGATCCGTCCGGAAACGTCCTTGACATCCGCCGCGCGCGCCTGCATGTAGGCGTCCTCCATGGTGGCGAACATCTCTGCAAACTGGACGCTCACATCGGATACGACCGCTTCGGCGTTCGTGCCGCCCTTGATGCCCTCTTCAATGGCCTCCTCATAATCGAGGTCTTCTGCCATCATCTGGTGTGTCTCAAACAGCAGCGCCGCCTCGTCGCCCGCCTCTGCGCGCGCCTTTTCGGCCAGCTCGCCGAGCTGGTCGATCGCTTTGGCCTGCGCGTCCTTGAAACGCTGCCACTCGGCATCCGTATCCGTGACCGTGGTGCGCGCGATCTCGCTTTTCACGCGCTGATAGAAGTAGAGCGGACCGGCAGCGACACCGGTGGAAACGCCCTTGCCCTGTATCGTGATCATGCTTGATACTCCCTTCCTGTGTGTTGCAATAGCAGAAAACGGCTGGCAAAAGCGCAGCCGTTTTCTGTTGTCCGCATTGTGGAATCAGAAATAGGTCTTGAAGAATTCCTCGATCTTGGTGGCAACGTCGTCCTCGTTCTCGCCCTCGACACTGACGGTCACGGTGTCGCCCTGCTTGATGCCCATGCCCATGAGCGCCATCAGCTTAAGCGCGTTGACGCTCTTGTCGCCCTTGGTGACGGTGACGGTGACGCCGGGATAAGTCTTGATCTCCTTGACAAGGATGCCCGCAGGGCGGGCGTGGATGCCTACGGGATCGGTAATGGTGTAGTCAAAGCTCTTCATGGTGTTGGTTCCTCCTTTGTTGTTACGCTATAAATGATTTTACTTGGCGCCGCACTCGACGTTCTCCACATCGTCGGAGTTCGTCAGCAGCACGACAACGGTGTCGGGGTGCCCCGCCGCCTTGATCTTTTCGCGGTCGAAGGTCAGGAGCTTCTGTCCCGCCTTGACCTTGTCGCCCTCCTTGACGGCGGGTGTGAAGCCGTCGCCGTTCATACCGACGGTATCAATGCCGACGTGGATGAGCACTTCCATACCGCTGCCCTCGATGCCGATGGCATGCTTGCTTTCCGCGACGGACGAAATTTCGCCGTCAAACGGTGCGACCACAATGCCTTCCTCCGGGTCGATGCCGATACCCTCGCCGAGGATGCCCGCGGCAAAGGTATCGTCGGGGATTTCCTCACGGGCGATAACCCGGCCCTTCGTGGGCTGGAGCACCGCACCCGCCGAGCAGCGGATAACGGAAACCGTCGGCACCTCGATCTTCTCTGCGGCCGCAGGAGCCGGAGCCGCAGCAGCCGCCGGAGCACCCGCCGTTGCAGCCTGCGGCGCCTCTTCCTTCCAGATGACCCAGGTCAGCGCAAACGCAACGCCGCCGGCGATCAGCAGTTCCAGCAGGTACAGCGGCACGTTGTTCACCGCAGGAATCGCGGGAATTCCGGTCACGCCGTAAACGGGAGCGCCGAGCTTAAACATGGAGCCGCACAGCGCACCTACGGCGCCGCCCGCCATACCGCAGGCAAAGGGTTTCATGAAGCGGAAGTTGATGCCGAAAATCGCGGGCTCGGTGATACCGAGGGACGCGGAGAGCGAGCTGGGAAGCGCAACGGACTTGGTCTTCTGGTTCTTGACCTTCATGGCCACGGCAAAGCACGCGCCAAACTGCGCAAAGTTCGCAGCGGAAGCAATGGGCATCCAGGTGTTCAGGCCCGTGCTGGAAATCATGCCTGCCTCAATGACGTTATACATATGGTGCAGACCCATAACGACGGTGATCGGATAGATTGCGCCCATAACGAAGGAACCGATCAGCGTGCCGGCAAGCCACTTGGCGCCGGCAAGCACCCAGTTCTCCAGAACGGAGAACACCGGTCCGATGATGGTAAAGGTCAAAAACGACGTGAGCAGCACCGTGCACAGCGGGGTGACGAACAGGTCGATCATCTCAGGCACATGCTTGTGCAGCCACTTTTCGATGTACGACATCAGCAATACCGCCAGAATGACCGGTATGACATGTCCCTGATAACCGACTTGTTTGACGTTGAAAAAGAGCAGCTGCCAGGTCGGGATCTCTCCGGCGGCGTAGTTGCCGACCGTCCATGCGTTGATGAGCGCAGGGTGAACCATCATCAGGCCCATGACCGCGCCGAGAAAGATGTTGCAGCCAAACACGCGGGCGGCGGAAATTGCCACCAGAACAGGCAGCAGCGCGAACGCGGTGTTCGCCACAAGGTCGAGGAACGAGAACCAGTCGCTCCCGCCGAACGGTGCATAAAACTTCGGGATAGCCTCGACGATGCCCATCATCAGGCCGCTCGCCACGATGGCGGGCAGAATGGGTACGAACACGTCGCCGGGTACTTTGAGGATACGCCGCCACAGCGGCGCCTGTGCGGCTGCCGCCGCCTTGACCTCATCCTTCGTGGCGGCGGTCATGCCGGTAACGGCGAGGAACTCGTCATAAACCTTGTTGACCGTGCCGGTGCCAATGATAAGCTGGAGCTGGCCGTTGGACTCAAACATGCCTTTGACGCCGTCGACATTTTCAAGGGCGGCCTTGTCGATCTTGCTGTTGTCCGCAATAACAAGGCGCAGACGTGTGGCGCAATGCGCCGCGCTGATGATATTCTCTCTCCCGCCGAGGTGGGAAAAGATTTCTTCAGCGCACTTGCGGTAGTCAAGTGCCATAATGATTTCTCCTTCTCCATATTTGTGCCGTATGTTGTTCGGCACTTTATCATTATAACGTAAAGAATCGGCAATGTAAACAGAAACTTGCACGTTTCACCGGCTTTTGCCAATTATTTAACAAACGGTGCCGTGCTGTCCCCCGTCGTCCGTCAGATCAGGTGCAGCTGCTCAAATGCCTGCGCCAGCCCGTCCGCCGAGACAGCGGGGCAAATCAGGTCGCTGCGGCTTTTGAGTTCCTCACTGCCGTTCTCCATGCACACGCTCGTGCCAACGGTCTCGATCATCTCCAGATCGTTCATGCTGTCGCCGAAGCCAACCGTGTCCGCAAGGCTGACGCCCAGCGCCTCCGCCACGCGGCGTACGCCGCGCCCCTTGTCGAATGCGCGGTTGATCAGCTCGCCGTTGACATAGCCCTTGCCGAAGGCATCCTGCATGACGAACTGAAAATCGCCCTCCAGCGCCTCCCGCGCATGCGCAAGCTGCTCCGGCCGCTCGCACATGACGATGACCTTATACAGCGGCCGGCCGTCGTATTCCGCCATCGGGCGGATGTTGAGGTTCTCTTCGATGGCGCGCCGCCAGCGCACCAATTCGCTGTTGCCCCCGCTGATCGAGCCGAGGAACGCCGTCACGCCCTCGTCGCCATAGGACGCGTCCAGCGCCTCAATGGTACGATAAACGCCGCTGTCGTGCAGCACGCGCATCGCCGTGTCCCGCTGCTGCATCGTCATCGGGCAGTCATAGAGCACCTTGTCCCCGCAGACGACATAGCCGCCCGCGCTGGCAATATAACCGTCAAAGCCATAGGGCAGCAGCGGCGAGAGCATCCCCAGATTGCGTCCGGTGCACAGAAACACCTTGTTGCCCGCCGCACGCGCCTTGCGCACCGCCTCCGCCGCGCTCTCGGGCGGTTTGGTCGCTCCCGGCTCGGTCAGCGTGCCGTCAATGTCCAAAAAGATCAGTTTCATATCGGATACCACCTTATCACCATGGCCGCCGTCCGCACTGCGGATGGCGAACCGTCTTGTATTTACTCGTCTTGCGGCTGCTCCGCGTCAAATACGCGTGCAAGCCACAAAAAGCCGCCCGGCGGAATCGGCAGCGCACCATCCGTAACCGTCTTGCCCGTCCACAGGTTGCGCAGCGGTGCGTCCTCGCCATGCCAGATGATGCGCTCCACACCGTCGAAGTTGAAATACGCCATCAGCTTTTCCCCGTCGTGGTAGCGGCCGATGCCCAGCACGCCGTCACGTCCCGTATCCAGCAGCCATACGTCCGCCGCGCCGTCAAAGGCGCGGTGCTCCGCGCGCAGCGTTTCCAGCTTGCGCAGCCCCTGGAAGAGCTTACCCTCCACCGTATCGGGATCGTCACGCAGTGCCGCCTTGTCCCAGTCGAGGTTGCCGCGGTGCAGCCAGCGGCTGTCGTCGCACTTGAGCGGATCGTTGTGGTAGGCGTAGTCATTTTCCTGTGCGATCTCATCGCCGCTGTAGAGCACGGGGATACCGCTGAGGGTAAACATGTAGGCGTGGAGCATCAGATCGCTGCGCAACGCCCATTCGGTCTTGAACGCGTCACGCTCATAGCGCGCCGCCTCCAGCCCGCACAGCGATGCCGTCGTACCGCACAGCCGCGCGTCGCCGAGGCGCGGATCATCGTTATACAGCTCACCGCGGGCGGGGCTGCCCTCCCATTTGCCGGTGAGATAATCGTTGAGGAATTTCTTGTGCGGGATCTCCTGCCCGCCGTAGCTGCCGATGAAATCGTAGTCCAAGCCCCAGCCAATGTCGTCGTGGCAGCGCAGATAATTGAGGAAGGTATACTGTTTCGGCAGGGCAAACACCTGCGCGAGCTGATGGCGCAGCAGACGCGTATCCTTCGTCGCGACCGTGTGCCAGGTGCTCGCCATCGTCGTGACATTGTAGAGCAGGTGGCACTCCGGCTTTTCCACCGTGCCGAAATACGGCACGACCTTGCTCGGCTCCATGACGATCTCACCGAGAAGCAGCGTGCCGGGGCAGACGATCTCGCACACCATGCGCATCATGCGCACAAGCGTATGTACCTGCGGCAAATTGCGGCAGCTGGGGCCGAGTTCCTTCCAGATGTAGGGCGTCGCGTCCAGCCGCACGATGTCCACGCCCTGATTGCAGAGGTAGAGCATATTTTCCGTCATGTCGTTGAACACGACGGGATTGGCATAGTTCAGATCCCATTGGTAGGGATAGAACGTCGTCATGACGACCTTTCCCGCTTCCTCGCACCATGAGAAATTCCCCGGCGCGGTGGTTGGGAACACCTGCGGAACGGTTTTTTCAAACTCGTTGGGGATGTCCCAGTTATCGTAGAAGAAATAACGGTCCTGATACTCCTTTTCTCCGGCGCGGGCACGGCGCGCCCACTCATGATCCTCGCTGGTATGGTTCATGACAAAGTCAAGGCACACCGCAACACCGCGCTTATGGCAATCCTTTGCCAGCGCCGCGAGGTCATCCATTGTCCCCAGTTCCGGCTGAACCGTGCGGAAATCCGACACGGCATAACCGCCGTCACTGCGTCCGGCCGGACTTTCCAAAAGCGGCATCAGATGCAGGTAATTCACGCCGCAGTCCGTGATGTAATCGAGTTTCTTGCGCACGCCCTTGAGGTTGCCGGCAAAGGCGGAAACGTACATCAGCATGCCAACCAGCTCATGTCCGCGGTACCAGTCCGGATTTTCCAGCCGCTCGCGGTCAAGCCGGCGCAGCGCCGCAGGACGCGCCGCATACATGCGCGCAAGCATTCCGACAAAGTATTCATATGCCTTTTCATCGCCGTGGTACAGCTCACCGTAAAGCCACTTCAACTCGTCCGCGTGCTTTTCGTATCGCGCGCGGAATTCCTTCATGCGGGCGCCTGCGTCCATATCGTTTCCCTCCCGTATCGGTTTGCACATGATGACATGTTATCATTATACGGGCGGAAATTCCCCTTGTCAACGCTCTGTATTTGTGATACGATAGCCACAGAATGTCGTATTATGCGGTTTTTTATCAAAACACGCATGGAGGGATATATCATGGAAAACAACACGTTCAAGAGCGCTCTGTTCGGCGGTTTCCGCCGGGAGGACGTCATCGCCTATATCCAAAAAAGCGCCGCCGAGTTCGGCGAGCGCATTGCGGCGCTGGAGGCGTCGGAGAAAAAGCTGGAACAGGAGAACACAGAGCTGCGCGGCGAGGTGACGTCCGTTACGGACGCACGCGACCGCCTGTCCGAAGCATTGCACGAGAATTTTGACAAGCAGGAGGCGCTCTCTGCCGAACTAAATACGGCAAAGGCCGAGCTGGACGAGCTGCGCAGCCGCCTCACCGCCGCAGAGGAGGAGCGTGACCGCCTGCGTACCGAGGCGGAGACGCTGCGCGTGCAGGCAAAGGAATACTGTGCGGTCAAGGCCAACCTGACGGAGTTGGAGCTGGCCGCGCATCAGCGTGCCGAAGCCTATGAGGCAGAGGTGCACAGCCGCGCGGACGCCTATGAGGCGGAGGCGCACCGGCGCATCGACGAGCATGAGGCAGCCTCCGCCGCACGGCTGCGCGAAAAGGTTGCCGACTGCCGCATCCGCTGCGACCGGCTGGTTGCCTCGATGGAGGAAAGCTGCACGGGCTTCTCCGCGCAGCTGCACGTCGCCGACGAAACGGTCGGCCGCATGCCCGGCGCCCTGCGGACGCTGCTGGATGAGCTGGATACGATGGGCGCCCCCGAATAAACAGACGCGAGGAAAGATACATGGCAGAATTGCAGGAACGGGTTTTCAAAAAGGGCGAGGTCGTTTATCGCCAAGGGCAGTATGAAATGTGCCTCTACGACATTCTCTACGGCTCGGTATCGCTCTATCAGAACTACGGCACAAAGGAGCAGGTGCTCATCAAGGCGCTGCACGACGGCTGTTTCGGTGAAATGGAGCTGATCGAGGTAATGCCGCGCACGACCACCGCCGTTGCCACGGAGAAGACACAGGCACGTATCTACACCGCTGAGGATTTCGGCGCATTGTTTCAGGAAAAGCCCGCCATGGTCATGGCGATCATGCAGCAAATGAGCGCGCGTATCCGTGAGTTGACGCGCCAGTACAACGACGCCTGCCGCATTGTGGCGGAATCCATGGCGGCGGAGAAGGCTGGCCATGAAAAGAGCAAAACGCTCCAGACCGAGCGCAAGAAACTTTCGGACTATTACAATGCCTATTTAAAACTGCTCGGCGGCAATTTAACGGATTGACAGGATTGCATCAAAAAGAGGAGACGGTATGTCCGTCTCCTCTTTTTGTTTGTTCATACCCAGCAGCTGTCGATCTCGCGTTTGGGATCGCGTTCCATCAGCGCGTGAACCATGTCGCCCACTGCAGCGCCTTCAAACAGGATCGCATAGACCGCGCGGCAGATCGGCATCTCCACACCCAGCTCTTCGGCAAGCTCCTTGGCGCTCTGGCAAGCGTACCAGCCTTCCACCACCGCGCCAACCTCGCGCATCGCCTCTTCCGCGCTCTTGCCCTGTCCGATCAGGATGCCCGCGCGGCGGTTGCGGGAGTGCATCGACGTGCAGGTGACGATCAAATCGCCTACGCCGGCAAGCCCCGCCAGCGTATCGCGCCGTCCGCCGAGTTTCTCCGCCAGACGCGACATCTCGGTCAGTGCACGGGTCATCAGCAGCGCCTTGGCGTTATCGCCGCAGCCGCAGCCATCGCCGATGCCGCAGCACAGCGCCACCACGTTCTTCAGCGCGCCCGAAAACTCCACGCCCACCATATCGTCGTGCGTATAGACGCGGAACACGCCGTTCATAAACGCACGCTGTACCGCTTCCGCGTCTACCCGCACCTCCGCCGCCGCAACGCAGCCCGTTGGCAGGCGCCGCGCGACCTCTTCCGCGTGAGAAGGGCCGGAGAGCGCCACAACACGCGCATGCCCCGTCTCCTCGCGTACCAGCTGCGACATGCGCCGGTGCGTCCCCGGTTCGATGCCCTTCGTCACCGACACGCACAGCGCGTCCGGGGCAAGAAACGGCGCCGCCTTGCGCGCCGTCTCGCGCAGCGCAAAAGACGGCACGGCAAACACGGCCAATTCCGCCTCACGCAGCAGGCTGATATCATCCGTAATTTGCATCGCCGTGGGAAGCTGCACGCCTTTGAGCAGCGGATTCTCCCGCCCATCCCGCAGCTGCGCCGCCTTTTCGGGGTTGTGCGACCAGAGTGTCACATCATGGCCGTTGTCATGCAGCAAAATAGCAAGCGCCGTACCCCACGCGCCGCTGCCGATCACCATTGCTTTCATGGTTTTTTCTCCTCCTTCGGCGTATTCCGATACAACTTGAATTTACTCTCTGTGCCGTGCAGCAGACGGTCGATGTTGCCCCGGTGCGCCCAGATCACCAGTCCCGCCATCAGAATTGAGATGACAAACGCCGCCGTCTCGCCGCTGTAGATATGGTACGTCATGACCGGAAACATCGCCGCGGCGCACACCGAGCCGAGTGAAACATATCTCGTCACAACAACGGCAAGCAGGAACGCTCCCCAGCAAACAAGTGCCAGCCGCCAGTCGAGCAGAAGCAGGATCATGCCGCAGCACAGCACGCCCTTGCCGCCCTTGAAATGGTAATACGCCGGGAACATGTGCCCCAGCAGGCAAAAGAATCCCGCGAAATAACGTCCGAACGCATTGGAAAAGAACAACGCGCCGAGCAGGACCGCCAGCGCCCCCTTCCCCATGTCGATTAGGAGCACAAGCGCAATGTGTTTCCCGCCGTAGGTGCGGTAGAAGTTTGTCAGGCCCGCATTGCCGCTGCCGTGTTCGCGGATGTCATCATGATAAAACAAACCGGAGGTGATGATCGCACCGTTCATGCTGCCGAGCAAATAGCCCCCCAGCGCGACCAGTAGGAGCCATGCCGGCATAACACCCGTCATATTGCCGGAAAACAGGCTTTCCATGCGTCAGTCCTCCTTGTCCCCGCGTTCACGCACAGTCAGTACGATGGGCGTTCCCTCCAGCCCGAACACGTTGCGGATGCAGTTTTCAAGATACCGCCGGTACGAGAAGTGGAACAGACGCATATCGTTGCAGAACACGACGAAGTGCGGCGGCTTGACGCCCACCTGCGTCATATAGTAGATCTTGAGCCGCCGGCCCTTGTCCGTGGGCGGCTGGACACGGGTCTGCGCGTCCTCCAGCACATTGTTGAGCATACCCGTGGTGATGCGCGTGCAGGACTGCTCGTAAACATAGTTGATCAGCTCGAACAGACGCGGCACACGCTGTCCGGTCGCCGCCGAAATGAACAGCACCGGCGCATAGGTCATGTAGGAAAGGTCGCGGCGCACATCCTCGCGCATCTTGTCCATGGTTTTGCCGTCTTTTTCGACCAGATCCCACTTGTTCACAACAATGATGCAAGCCTTCCCCGCCTCATGGGCAAGGCCCGCGACCTTCGTGTCCTGCTCGGTGACGCCCTCGGTGGCGTCAATGAGAATCAGGCAGACGTCCGCACGGTCGATCGCCATGGTGGCGCGCAACACGCTGTAGCGTTCGATGCTCTCGTCCACCTTCGACTTCTTGCGCATACCCGCCGTGTCGATAAAGACGTACTTGCCCGTCTCGTTTTCAAAGTAGCTGTCGATCGCGTCGCGCGTCGTACCCGCAACATTGCTGACGATCACGCGCTCGGTGCCGAGGATGCGGTTCACCAGCGACGATTTGCCGACGTTCGGCTTGCCGATGACCGCGACCTTGATCGTGTCGTCCTCCTCGTCCTCCTCCGTCTCCGGCGGAAAATACTCCAGACAGCGGTCCAGCAGATCGCCCGTGCCGTGCCCATGTACCGCCGAAACCGCCACGGGGTCGCCGAGGCCGAGGTTGTAGAACTCATAGTAATCCGGATCGGGCGTACCGGTGGCGTCCATCTTATTCACCGCCAGCACAATGGGCTTGCCGGATTTGAGCAGCAGATTCGCCACATCCTGATCGGACGCGGTCAGGCCGGTCTTGACGTCGGTGAGGAAAACGATCACATCCGCATGCTCAATGGCGATCTGTGCCTGCTCGCGCATGAAGGTAAGGATCTCGTTGTCGGTGCGCGGCTCAATGCCGCCGGTATCCACCAGCATAAACTTCCGCCCAGCCCACTCGCACTCGCCGTAGATGCGGTCGCGGGTAACGCCGGGGGTATCCTCAACGATGGCAAGGCGCTGGCCGATGAGCTTATTAAAGAGCATCGATTTGCCGACGTTCGGCCTGCCAACAATGGCAACCAAAGGTTTCATAGGGTATCGTCCCCTTTCGAGAAAATGGTGTCAACGAGTGAGTACCCGTCTGTTTCAGAAATGACGACCGGCCGTCCCAGCGCCTCGGAAAGCTGCGGCACCGTCACATCGTCGAGGAACACGCCCTCGCCGTGGCGGAGCATGTTCGCGGGTATGATGACGCGCTTGCCCAGGCGCTCCCGCGCGGAAAGTTGCCGGATAATATCCTGCCCCGTCACAAGGCCGGAAACCGTAATGCTGTGCCCGAAAAAATCGTTGACAATGGCAACGACCTCGCCGTCAAGCGCCGGGAATTTCTCCTTTGCCGCATCCACCAGCCGTGCGATGAACGGTGCCGCCGCGACGCCCGTGGCGATGGTGAAGCTCTCCGCCGCACCGTCCGTCACGTCCGCAAGCCCCTCCATAAACTCGTTCGTGGTGTTGCGCAGCATCCCCACGCCGTTGTCAAGCTGGCGGTAATCCTCGTAGTAGTCCTCGTCCGGCAGCGGGCGCCCCGCCTTGAGGTACAGCTCGTCCGCGCAGAAGAACATGCGCGTTCCGAAGCGTTCCTTACAGACAGCACCGTATTCGTCCACGATGTCGATGATCTCCGCCGCGGCAGACGCGTCCACGGGCGGTACCTTGGCCAGCCCCTGGCGGAATTTTGTCAGCCCCACGGGTACGACGGAGCAAGAGGCAAAGCCGATCTCCATCAGGTCCTCGATCGTGCGCCGCAGATGCGCTCCGTCGTTCCAGCCCGGGCAAACGACGATCTGCCCGTTCATCTCAATACCGGCTTCGCCGAAGGCGCGCATGTATTCGATGCTTTTGTCCGCGTTCTTGTTTCCAAGCAGCGTGCGGCGCAGCTGCGGCTCCGTCGCCTGCACCGAGACGTTGATCGGACTGATGCGCAGGTCGATGATGCGCTGTGCCTCGCGCTCGGAAAGGTTGGTCAGCGTGATATAGTTTCCCATGAGGAAGGAGAGCCGTGCGTCATCGTCCTTGAAATACAGCGTATCGCGCATGCCCGGCGGCATCTGGTCAACAAAGCAAAAAACGCAGTGGTTGGAGCAGGGGCGCGGCTCATCCATCAAGTACGTGTCGAAGTTCAGTCCCAGATCCCCGCCCTCTTCCTTGCGGATGCGCAGTTTGCGCACCGTGCCGTCCGGCTCCGCAAGCTCGACGGTAAGTACGGGGTCATAGCAGAAGAAACGGTAGTCCAGCACGTCCACGATCTCATGGCGGCCGATGCGCAGCAGCTTTTCGCCCGGACGGATGCCGGCATGCGCCGCAGGGCTTCCCTCGTCGACCGAAGAGATAACCGTACTCATAGACTTTCCTCCTTCCTCTGCACAGATGCAAACTCTGACTTATATAGTATAGCTGAACCGGGCACGTTTCGCAAGGGAAAAATCAATTGACAACGCCCCCGCGCTTCGATATAATGAATTTGCGAAAAGCCGGTTTGTCCGGTACTGCCGCCACCCTTCAACGGGTCGGCGGTTTTTTCAATCATGGGAGGTATCGTTATGTGGAACATGATCTGGCCCCTGCTGATAATCGTCGGCTCCAACTGCTGCTACCACATCTGTGCGAAGTCCGTGCCGGAAAAGGTAAACGCCTTCGGCGCGCTGACCGTCACCTATCTGGTCGGTGCGGCGCTCTCCGCCGCGATTTTTCTGTTCGCCGTCAAGCCCGCGAACGCGCTCACAGAGCTGGGCAAGGTCAACTGGGCCTCGCTGGTGCTGGGCTTTGCCATCATCGGGCTGGAAGCGGGCAACGTCTTTTTGTACCGCGCAGGCTGGAAGATCAGCGCCGGCTCCCTGGTGTGCAACATCAGCCTCGCCGTCGTGCTGCTGTTTGTGGGGTATTGGGGATTCCATGAGACGATCAGCGCGCGCCAACTCATCGGCGCGGCGGTTTGCGCGGCAGGTCTGTTCCTCATCACGGGATAAGCAGGCGCTTATGAAAGGCGGCATCATACCCGCCCCCAACATCACGCACCCGATTACCAACTCCGTGTCTTCAACGAAAAAACGTTCGGGAGAAAGTCTCCCGAACGTTTTTTTCTCTCATTGAGCCTCTTACAGCTTCTCGCGGATCTTGGCAGCCTTGCCGACGCGGCCACGCAGATAGTACAGCTTGGCGCGGCGGACATAACCCTTGCGCACGGTCTCGATCTTCTCGATCGAGGGGCTGTGGATCGGGAACACCTTCTCGACGCCCACGCCGTAAGCGAGACGACGCACGGTGATGGTCTCCTCGACGCCGCCGTGCTTCTTGGCGATGACGATGCCCTCGAAGACCTGGATACGCTCACGGGAGCCTTCCTTGATGCGCACGTGCACACGGACGGTATCGCCGACGTTGGCCTCGGGCGCGGTCTCCTTCATCTGCTGCTTTTCGAGTTCCTTGATGAGATCCATGGATGTTTTCCTCCTGTTTTATAGGCGTTCATGGTCGTTATACATCGCGCCATTCGCACGAACGGCAGAGGACCGCCCTTTTTCAAGCTATGGTAGGATATCATAACGTTTTGGAAAAAGCAATACTTTTTTCGAGAAAATTTGCTTGAGTGCACTTTTTTGAAATCACTCAGCCCGGAGGCCAGGTCATATCGCGTCCCGCGAGGACGTGGAAGTGAAGATGCGGCACGCTCTGCCCCGCCTGCTCGCCGATGTTCGACACGACGCGGTAGCTCGCGATGCCCTGTTCTTTCGTCAGTTTTGCGATGACCTCAAAGATATGCGCAACCACTGCGCTGTTGCTGCCGTCAATCCCGGCGACCGAGGGAATGTGCGCCTTCGGGATGACAAGAAAGTGCGTGGGTGCCTGCGGTGCGATGTCATTGAAGGCATAGCAGAGTTCGTCCTCATAGACCTTCGCGCTGGGGATCTCCCCGGCAATGATCTTGCAGAATAAGCAGTCCGCCATGTTGATGCTCCTTTCGGTTTTATTCTCCGGCTGTTTCAGCCGACAATCCCTTTCACAAAGGGCTGCACCGCGGCGAGCGCATCCTTGACCTTAGAGGCGTCGCTGCCGCCGCCCATGGCGCTGTCCGGCTTGCCGCCGCCCTTGCCGCCGACGATGGGAGCGATGGACTTGATGATGTCGCCCGCCTTGACGCCCTTCGCCACCGCGTCCTTGCCGCAGACCGCGAGCAGCGTCACCTTCTCGCCCGCAAGCGCGATGACCGCAACCACGGCGCCGTCCTTGTCGCGCAGCACGTCGCCCATCTGGCGGAGGCTGTTGGGATCGCCGCTCGCGACGGTCGTCGTGACGACATGCAGCCCGCCGACGTCGGCGGCGTTTTTGAGCAGATCGCCCGCGCTGCCGGCGCTCTCCTTCGCCTTGTACTGCTCAATGAGGCGCTTGGCCTCCTTGAGTTCGTCCGCCGCCTGCTCCGCGCGGTGCTCCAGCTCAGCCGGATTCGTATGCAGTGCGGCAGCGGCATTGCGGATAGAACCCTCCGCCTTGTCCAGCAGCGCCAGCACCGCCGGGCCGGTGACGGCCTCGATACGGCGCACGCCGGAGGCGACCGACGCCTCGCTGACAATGCGGAACAAGCCCGCCTCGGCGGTGTTGTCCAGATGTGTGCCGCCGCAGAATTCCATCGAGACGCTGCCATTCTCGCCCATCTCAACGACGCGCACCGTCTCGCCGTACTTCTCGCCGAACATGGCGACAGCGCCTTTCTTCTTCGCTTCCTCAATGGGCAGTTCCTCCGTGGTGATGGCAAAGCCGCTGAGGATATCCGTGTTGACCAGATCCTCGATCTCGCGGCGCTGCTCCGGCGTCACCGCCTCAAAGTGGGAGAAGTCAAAGCGCAGACGATCCGGCTCGACCAGAGAACCTGCCTGATGGACGTGATCGCCCAGCACTGTCTTGAGCGCAGCGTCGAGCAGATGCGTCGCGCTGTGGGCGCGGCGGATGCCGCGGCGGCGCTCGGTATCGATCATCGCCAGCACCGTGTCGCCCACGGAGAGCGTGCCGTTTTTGAGCGTGCCCTCATGGAGGTACTTGCCGCCCTTGTTCTTCTGCACGTCGGCAACAACGAAGGTCGGAGCCTCGCCCTCTTTGCCGCTTTTGACAACGATGTCGCCGCGGTCGGCAACCTGACCGCCCATCTCGGCGTAGAACGTCGTCTTGTCCAACACGATGATGGCGTCGGTGCCCGCGCCGATCTCGTCGCGCAGCTCGCCGTCGGCAACGATGGCAAGCACCTTTGCCTCGCACACATCATACGCGTATCCAGCGAACTCCGTCGCAGGCATCTCCTTGCCGAGATCGACGCCCGCCCAGCCGAGGTCGCCGAGGGCCTTTCTGGCCTCGCGCGCACGCTCCTTCTGCTCCTGCATAAGCGTCCGGAATGCATCCTCGTCTACGCTCAACCCCTCGTCCTTCGCCATCTCAATGGTCAGGTCGATGGGGAAGCCGTAGGTATCATAGAGCTTGAACGCATCCGCGCCGGAAAAGGTGCTCTCGCCCTTCGTCTTGTGCTCCGCAAGCATGTCGGAGAAGATTTTCATGCCGCCGTCGATGGTCTTGTTGAAGTTCTCTTCTTCCGTGCGGATGACCTTAGTGATATACGCCTGCTTTTCGCGCACGTCCTTATATTCGCCTTCGTTGACCGCAACAACGGTCTCGACGATTTCATGCAGGAACGGCTCGTTCACGCCCAGCAGCTTGCCGTGGCGCGCGGCACGGCGCAGCAGGCGGCGCAGGACGTAGCCGCGCCCCTCGTTGCTCGGCAGCACGCCGTCGCAAATCATAAAACATGCGGAGCGGATGTGGTCGGTGATGACGCGCAGCGACACATCCTTGGCAGTGCTCTCGCCGTAGTGTGCGCCGGTGATCTCGCTGACCTTGTTCGTGATGTGCATGACCGTGTCCACGT
>CACZPK010000013.1 GCA_902783035.1 Oscillospiraceae bacterium | reverse complement strand
GATGCTGGACGCCATGGAGAACAGAAACATCGCCCTCTGCGACGCCGGTACAGGCATCGGAAAGACTTATGCCTATCTCGCCGCGGGAATCGCGTTCATGAGCGAGCGAGCGAGAGACGGCAGGCTGTTTCAGCCTGCCCTGATCTCGACGTCAAGTATCGCCCTGCAAAACGCGGTGCTGAACGAGTATCTTCCGTTTCTGACGAAGATACTCATGGCGGATGGGCAGATCAGAAAGCCCATCGACGCGGCGATGCGCAAGGGCAAACAGCACTATGTCTGCGACTATCGCCTGCAGCAGCGGCTTCGTAAGGCAAACATGGAAAAGAAAAACAAGGCAGCGGCAAATGCTTTGACCTCTCTGCGTACACAGCTGGATATAGACAGAGCAGAGAGACTCAGCGATTATGACCGGGAGCGCGTTTGCGTTCCGGAGGTCTGCGACTGCCATCGGAACACATGCCGGTACCTTGCTTTTCTGAACGATTGCGAGGTTAAAGGTTATTCATTCCAGATTTGCAATCACAATCTGCTGCTGGCTGATGCAATCCATCGCAGCACCGGGCGCAGGTCGCTACTCCCCGCAGGCTGCGCTGTGATCATTGATGAGGCGCACAAGCTTCCGGAAGCGGCGCGTCAGATGTTTGGCATGACGCTGGAGGCGGAAGATATCAGAAACCTCATCGCGGCGCTGAAAGCGGAGAAATACACCGTCGCAGCAACGAACCTGCAAAAAGCAACTGCGCCGTTGGTTGCCGCTCTGGAAAACCCTGACGGCGACAGAGAGTTTTCAGCTTATGCAAAACATCTTGCCGCGCTCGACAGAACACTTTCCATCATAAGGAGCACGGTGCAGGATCGGGCATCGCCGCTGGTTATTCGAAGACTGAAAGAACTTGCCCGCACGGTCACATATCTTTTGGAAGAGTCGAACCAGACTGTACGATACGTCTCGGTAAACGAGATGGGCGTGACCACCTTGTGTGGGACGGTGACGAACCTCGGTGCCAGGCTCACGGAAACCATGTGGGAGCGCCCGTGCCCGTATATCATGACATCCGGTACGATGGCCGTGGGAACGAGCTTCCATAGATTCCGTGAGGAAACCGGACTTGGCAGGGGGCTGTGCGTAAGGGAGTCTGTTTCTCTTTCACCATTCGACTATGAGAATAACTGCCGTCTGTACCTGCCAAAGAAGCCGGTACTTGCCGGCGATTCACAATACTATAACAAGCTTTCGTCTGATATCGCCGCACTAATCGAAGCATCCTGCGGACACGGACTGGTGCTGTTCACATCTTATGCGGCAATGTCTGCAGTGAAGGAGAGACTGCTGGAAAAGCACTTGCCGTGGCCGGTTTTCACGTTGAACCATAACGCAAACTATGTTGTGGAGCAGTTCAGGCGGTCACCCGGTGCAGTGCTGCTCGCAACCGGCGCGGCGTGGGAGGGTTTCGACTTCCCCGGCGACTGTGTCTCAATGCTTATCATTCCGCGCCTGCCGTTTCCGCTGCCGGATGCCGTAAAAGAAGCGGAGCGGGAACGCTATGACACCCTGCGCGACTACATCAGGGCGGTGATTGTTCCGGAGATGCAGATCAAGCTCAAGCAGGGCTTTGGGCGTGCAATCCGCACAGAGACGGACACCTGCGCCGTGGCAATTCTGGACGAGCGAGCCTGTGTGGGCGGGCGGTATCATGAAGACGTGCTGTCCGCGCTGCCGGAGATGAGGCGGGCGGACACCATGCAGGACATTGAAGATTATATCCGTTCCGTAAAATCGAGGCAATACTTTACAGAGGGGAATGAGAAATGTGGGGAAGAACGCAAATGTGGATTACTGCGGAGTCCGCAATCTGCTTGAAGCCCTGAAGGAACACGGCTTTTCAGATGAAGAATTGAGAAAGTTTGCAAAAAGGGTGGCCGAGCAAATCGGCGCGAACATCGTTTTCCGATAGGAGTGTTCGGCAAAAGCAATAGCTTTCTATCGCGTGATGTGGTAGTGTGTTGCTGAAAAAGGGGAGGTGAGGCCATGAACGGCGGGAAGAAAGCGACAAACGGCAGCCTTGCGCTGGATCAGAACAGGGTGATCGTGATCCAGCCCGCGGAGCGCGCGGAAACGCAAAAGCTACGCGTGGCGGCATACGTCCGTGTCAGCACGGACTCGACCGATCAGGCCAACTCCTTCCTCGCGCAGATGGAGCACTACCAGCGAATGATCGCCGCCAACGAAAACTGGACGCTGGCGGACGTGTACGCCGACAGGGGTATCTCGGGAACGTCTGTGGAGAAGCGGACGGACTTCCGGCGGATGCTTTCGGACTGCCGTCAGGGCCGCATCGATAAGATACTCGTCAAGTCGATCTCCCGCTTCGCACGCAATACGAAGGAATGCCTGGAAATCGTGCGCGAGCTGAAGGCAATCGGCGTTGGCGTCTGCTTCGAGGAGCAGAATATCGACACGGGCAAGGTGACCGGCGAGCTGCTGACCTCGGTGTTCGCGGCAATCGCGCAAAAGGAAAGCGAGAGCATCTCACAGAATATGCGCTGGAGCTACCATCAGCGCATGGAGAGCGGCACCTTCCTGCCCGGTTCCATGGCCTATGGCTATCGGATCGAGGACGGAAAAATCGTAGTGGTTCCGAACAAGTCCGAAACCGTGCGGAGAATCTTCCGGGAGTACCTGTCGGGATACGGCATTCTGGAAATCGCAAAGCGCCTGAACGCGGACGACGTACCCATAAATGAGGAAAGCGGCCGCCGCTGGACGGTCAGCGCGATCTCGTACATCCTCTCCAACGAGCGATACATCGGCGATTCCCTCTGGCAGAAGAAGTACGCGACGGACGAGCTTCCCGCCAAAAAGGTGAGAAACCATGGTGAGCGCGAACAGTATTACGCGACGGGTACGCAGGAAGCCATCATCG
>CACZPK010000012.1 GCA_902783035.1 Oscillospiraceae bacterium | reverse complement strand
GTTGCGAGTTCATGTGCTCCTCCAGCTGCCGGCTCGCCTCCGATTCTCTTACCGCTTTTCCACCCGCTTGCGGCTGGACGTGATCGCCCGCTGCGGGCAGACCAGCACGCACAGGTGGCAGCCGACGCACTTTTTTGGGTCGAGGCGCGGCTTTCTGTCCTCGCCGAGCCGGATCGCCTGGTGCCCGCCGTCCGCGCGCAGCGCGCAGCGCAGCATGTCCGAACGGTACAGTTCTCTTTTCAACATCTGATCTTTCCTCCCCGTTTTATTCTTTTGCGGGCATCTTTCCGTCCCTGCTTCCGATCATTCCGTCAAGTTTCGGATCGCTTCGGACAAGATCGATCCTGCCTTCGCTGGGTCGACGTCCAGATTTTCCGCCATGATCAGCCGAACAGCCTCAATTCCGAAGCAATTTGTCGCGAGCGCCTTGATATAGTTAAAACTGTAGTCCCGCGTATAGGGGCCGCCCGCTGTGGTCACGTAGATCAGCTCATTGGCTTTACACATTCCAATCGGTATGCCATCGGAGCCATATCTTGAAACGATCCCCGTCACATAAATGTTTTCCAAATACAGCTTGAGCACGGCGGAAAAAGAGCCGTCCCAGAACGGAGCGGCAATCACGATCCGTTCCGACGCAGCGAATTGCTTCTGACGCAGCTGTTGATATACAGAATCATTTGCTTTTATCCTCCATCGCGCATCGCTGCGGGAAAACCGGCCGCGCACCGCAGTCATGCGAGCATTTTCATGATGTTGGCACGGAGCGTGGCCAGCGGTGTGCCCACCACATAGCCCATCAGCGCCATCAGGATGCCGACGGGCACCAGCGACCCTGCGTAAGAGCCCGCCAGCACCGGTGCGGAAGCCGTTCCTCCAATGTTGGCAAGCGACGCGACGCCCGCGGTAAACAAATCAAGCTTCAGCAGCTTGCAAATCAGCAGCATGCTTTGCAGCGTGACGGGCTTCGTGTTCTGCTTTGCGTCCTCCTCCAGTCGCCTGGAAATCTCATCCAGCCGGGTGGTGTCGGCCCCGGTCCATTGATTGAAGCGCGGCGCCAGCTGGGCCGCCCAAAGCAGGAACATTACCCAGAGCGAATAATCAATGGAGTCGATCACCAGCGCGTAGCCCATGTCTGCTTCCGAGATGTTCAGCGCCGCCTGCACCGCCACCATGTTGCCGCTGCCGCCGATCCACGAGCCGCACAGTGCGCCGAGACCCATCCAGGCGTCCCTGCCGATAACGGGCTTCATCACAAGAAAGGCCGCGATAAAGCCAAGCATGATTGTCAATGTCGCCGAGAGGAAGCCCAGAAGCATCCGAGGCCCGAGGCGCAGGACCTTGCGGATGTCACCGTCAGCAGCAACGCAAGACTTCTTTTCCCTGCGGCAAATTTCATGATCGTTCTCCTCCGTTTCAATCATTCAACGCCCGAAAGCTCGACGCGTTGGCCTTGTGGAGCTTTTTGAATGCCGATAGGCGCCGGAGGCGTGTTTCATCAGCCGTTGTCCTGTGCCGCCTGGGCGGCATTCTCGTATTCGGCGGTGCAATACAGGAACCATGCCATCTCGCTGCGGACACAGGCGTCGGCGGTTCCCACGGTCGAAGCCTCCTCAGCCGCCTGTCCGTGTCCTGAACGCCGTTCGCAAAGGCCCATAGGGTGGGGATTTCAAAGTTGTCTACCACCTTCATGTCGGTAAAGGGGTGATTTGTGCGGATTTCTTCCACGATACCGCATGCTTCAATTTTTTCTCGTCTTCTTAAAGTAAAGCAGCACCAATCCCAGAATGAACCACAGTTGTCAGATCGCCCCCGGGAGCTTCGTAAAGAAAAGAAAGTTCGCATCAAACGCTGCGATGGAGTTGTCCAAATGCTCCATAATAGCATCGGCGGAATACAGGCCGTCTGTGTTGCGCGTCATGCCGCGCAGGGCGACCGGATACACGGCGGGAGGCGTCGAAAGGCTGAGCAGAGGCATTTCGTGCAGCTGCCAGGTCGTCTGATACACGAGATCGACGGAGCACGCCCGCATGCCGTCGGGCGCGCGCCACAGGGAAAAGACCAGCTTGCAGCCGATTGGGGTCTTTGCCTCGATCGCGCCGGGCAATGTGTAATCCTCCGCGTCCAGCGCGGCAAGCACACTGCCTACATTGGAATCATGCCCGCAGAGGAAGCTGAACCTTCTGCCGTCCTCCGAAAACTCCGAGCGGATCTCGCGCAGCAGGGGATTTGCCACATTCATTGCAATCAGCGGCGCGGTAAACAGAACGTCCCCGTAGACGTCCTTGATTTCAGAGATCTCCTTCCACTCCCGCAGACTGAGCGCATTGCCGAAGCCTGCGCGCAGCAGGTCGCTCTCCTCATAGAATTGCAGCACCAGCGCGTCGCTGACGGAGCAGGCGGTCTTGAGCGAACCGGTCATTCCCGGCTCCGCGTTCTCCTTCAGGACAAACTGCACATCGTCCGCGCGCAGCTCGCCCACCGCGCCGGAGCGGAAGGACTCCGAATCCTCCATGTCGATCACGTCCGCGAGCAGCGCGTAATTGTCCGCCAGATCAAGCATCGTGCGTCCGTACAGCTCGTCAATCTGCGAGCGCGCGGCGTCACAATAGCTGTCGGAAGCAAAGGTCAACTGCGGCGTGAACACGGGGTCTATCTTGTTGAGCTGCTCGTGATGCTCAATGCGCACATTCGCCACTGGCAGAAGTCCGGAGGAAAAATACTGCGCCGTGGCGATCGTTCGCTGCATGGAGTTGGCGTAGAAACGCACCGCGCCGTCCTCCGGCATATAGTTTTCCGGGAACAGTCCCTCCTGCTCCAGCCATTTGCGGAAGAACTGCCCCATCTGTGTTTCCAGCACGCCGCCGCGCGTGGAAAGCTCGCTGGGCCTGGAGGACCAGGAGAACCACTCGTGCGGCGTGATGTCGCCCAGCACGGAGCCGCTTCCGCTGAGCGGAGAGCGGATGTTATGGCGGCTCAATACCACGACCTTTTCCAGCGTATAGCCCGGATGGGAAAGCGAGCCGGACGCGGCGTATGCCGAAGCGAGCATTTCACAGTAGGACGTAAGCTGTTCCTTGGCAAGCGGCGTACCGCCTGCGTACTCCAGATTATGCAGCGCCGAGGCAAAGCCCGCTGCTTCCAGCCTTGCAAGCTCTTTTGCCGCCCACGCGGGCGCGCCGGCGACCGCCTCGCCCGGAACGGAGGGCTCCGGAAGAAAACGCGCCAGAAGCACCAGCGCTTCCAATCTGCTGATCTGCGCCTTCGGCCTGAGCAGCAGCTTTCCGTCCACAAACGTGCCCTGAACAAGTCCCGCCTCCACTGCGGCGGCAACCTCGGCGCGGCAGTCCGCGCTCACCTCCGATGCGTCGGCAAAGCGCAGCAAGGCGCTCTCGTCGTCGACGGCGGCGCCGCCTCCGGGTCAAAGCCCGGGCCGTCGTCCGCGACGGTGATCTCATAGCGGTCGGAATACTCATGCGAGGACACCGTCACCGTATCGCGCCCGCGAGCGTCAGAAGCAATATGGCGACAAGCGGCAGCAGCAGAAGCGGGTACAGGGACCCGCGCTGATACAGGCT
>CACZPK010000011.1 GCA_902783035.1 Oscillospiraceae bacterium | reverse complement strand
CCGAACACGGAAGTTAAGCTCGCTTCTGCCGACAATACTTGTCTGGAGACGGACCGGAAAGATAGGTAGCGCCAACACAAAAGGACGAACGTTATTGACGTTCGTCCTTTTGTTTTTGTGCGGGAGCCTTCACCAAATGCTTTATGTTTCTCATAGAGGATTGCTGTGATATCACACGGAATTTTGGGTGTTGCCAAGTCTGCGTGTTTATGATACGATTATCAAGTGTGTGTGACCTGATTGTAAAAAGAGAGGACTTCACCATGAAACAGTATGACGTTATCCTCATCGGCGCAGGCCCCGGCGGTATTTTTTCCGCCTATGAGTTTTGCAAAAAGCGTCCCAATCTCAAGATTGCGGTCTTTGAGCGTGGCGGGGAGCTGAGCTCGCGCAAGTGCCCCATCGACGGCAAGAAGATTACGAGCTGCATGCATTGCCCGACCTGTGCGATCATGAACGGCTTTGGCGGTGCGGGAGCGTTTTCGGACGGCAAATACAACATTACGAATGCATTTGGCGGCACGCTTCATGAGTACATCGGAAAAGACGAGGCGCTGGATCTGATGCGCTACGTCGATACGATCAATGCAGCTTACGGCGGCAGCAAGACGAAACTCTACACGACGGCGAGCACATCGCTTAAAACGCTGTGCCTGCAAAATAATCTGCATCTGCTCGACGCGTCTGTGCGCCATTTGGGAACGGATATCAATTTTGAGGTGCTGACGAACCTCTACAATGAACTGCGTGAAAAGGTCGACTTCTTCTTTCGTACGCCGGTTGCCTCCGTCCGCAAGGACGGCGGGGTATTTACGATCGTGACGGAGCAGGGTGAGGAATTCTCGGCGCCGTACTGCATCATTTCCGTGGGGCGCAGCGGCAGCAAGTGGATGGAGTCGGTTTGCGCCGATCTCGACATTCCAACGCGTTCCAACCGCGTCGACATTGGTGTGCGTGTGGAGTTGCCCGCAGATGTGTTCCGCCACATCACCGATGAGGTGTATGAGAGTAAAATCGTCTACAAGACCGAGAAATATCAGGATTTGGTGCGTACGTTCTGCATGAACCCGAAGGGAGCGGTCGTGACGGAGAATACCAATGGTATTGTTACCGTCAACGGTCACAGCTATGAAGATCCCGCAAAGCAGACGGACAACACGAACTTTGCGCTGCTTGTCTCCAAGCACTTTACCGAGCCGTTTAAGGACAGCAACGGTTACGGAGAAAGCATTGCGCGCCTTTCCAACATGCTTGGCGGCGGTGTTATCGTGCAGCAGTTCGGCGATCTGATCCGCGGCCACCGGTCGACGCTCAAACGTCTGAGCAAGTCGTTTTTCATCACGCCGACGCTCAAGGCAACGCCGGGCGATCTGAGCCTTGTGATGCCCAAGCGGATTTTGGATGGCATCATTGAAATGATCTACGCGCTCGACAAGATCGCACCCGGCACGGCGAACCCCGATACCTTGCTCTATGGAGTGGAGGTTAAGTTCTACAACATGGAAGTTGCGTTGGACGAGCATCTTGAAACACCGCATAAGGGCCTGTTCGTGATCGGCGATGGCAGCGGTGTAACGCACTCCCTGTCCCACGCCAGCGCCAGCGGTGTGTTTGCGGCGCGCTACATCATGGAGTGCATGGGATAAGGAGGAGTGACGGCCATGGAACCGAGAGCATTGCTGGATGCATTGCACGTTGCGGAGCGGTTGAAGGACGCGACACGCCATTGCTACACCTCCGGCGGGCGCCATGAGAGCGTGGCGGAGCACAGCTGGCGTATTACACTGATGGCGTATTTCCTGCGCGACGAGTTCCCGGAGGCGGATATGGACAAGGTGATCCGTATGTGCCTGATCCATGATCTCGGCGAGTGCTTTACCGGCGACATTCCGTCATTTAATAAGACGCAGGCGGATGAAGATAAAGAGGAACAGCTTCTGTACGCATGGGTGGACACGTTGCCGCAGCCGTATCGCACGGAGATGCGCGCGCTCTACGATGAGATGGCGGCGCGCGAGACCGTTGAGGCAAAGATTTACAAGGCTCTGGACAACATGGAGGCGGTGATCCAGCACAACGAATCCGACATCCAAACGTGGACGGAAAACGAATATGCGCTGAATCTGACTTACGGAGCGGACAAGGCGGCGTTTTCGCCCTACCTGACCGCGCTGCGTCAGGCGATGCGTGAGGATACGGAACGGAAAATCGCAGAGTCCAAATGAGAAAACACCCTCCCATTTGGGCAGGGAGACGTAGCTAACGCGACATGAACAGCAACAAGCCCCGCGCCGAAAGGCGCGGGGCTTGTTCATTGCATGGCATTTATGCGAGGAATCCCTTCAGGATGCAATCTTCGGCCTCCTCCTCGGTCAGACCGAGGGTCTGGAGCTTCAGGAGCTGGTCGCCGGCAATCTTGCCGATGGCAGCTTCGTGAATGAGCTGAGCCTCCGTCGAGTTTGCCGTGATGGCGGGAACGGATTCGATCTTTGCATTGCCCATAATGATGCTGTCGCACTGGACATGCCCGAAGCACTTGTCATTGCCGACAACGATGGGGCGGAAGACCTGCCGGCTTTCATCCTGTGCAACCGAGCGGGAGATCACGCGCCCCTTGGAATCCTCACCGTCGAGTACGATTTCCATATCGCTCTCCGCAAGCTGGCGTCCGTGGGTGAGCAGACGCTCGGTGATGAGCGCCTCGGCGCCCTTGCCACAGACAATTTTCGTGTAGCGCTTTGTCGAGTCGATGCCGCGGATCTGCACGGTCTCCATTTGAATGGTCGCGCCCTCGTCGAGATAGACGACGGTCTGCGGATTCATGACCTTCGCGCCTGTGCCTTCGCCCTCTCCATAGTGCTTTTCCGCATAGCGGACGTGGGAGTTTTTGCCGATGTGGAAGGTGTGCACGCCGTCGTGGCGCGCCTCGTCGCAGCCGGAGTTGTGGATGCCACAGCCCGCTATGATGTCCACATCGCAGTTTTCACCGACATAAAAGTCGTTGTAGACCATCTCGCTGTAATCGCTCTTGCTGATGACAACGGGAATATAGCATTTCTCGCCCTTGGTGCCGTCGAGAATGCGGATGTCGATGCCCTCTTTGCCGTCGGTGCGGGCGTCGATCTTGATGTGCTCGGTGCTCTGGCGCGCCTCACAGCCGCCGTCTTTGCGAATATTCAACGCATCGACGGGCTTGCCGACGAGGTCGGCGATTTTTTCCAGCAGCGCCTGGTCGATTTCGTTTATCATGCGCCCGCCGCCTCCTTTCGCGTCAGCACCGGGCAGGAGCCCAGCGTGTCCGCCATGATCTTGGGGAAGATCTCGTCCGCGCTGCCGCGGTACTGGAGCTGTCCGCCACCGACCACAATGATTTCATCGGCAAGGCGGATGATGCGTTCCTGATGGGAGATGATGATCATGGTCGCGCTGTGGGTGCGGTGGATGTCCTCAAAGGTCTCGGTCAACCGGGCAAAGCTCCACAGGTCGATGCCCGCTTCCGGCTCGTCAAAGATCATTAACTCGCTGCCGCGGGCAAGAATCGTGGCGATCTCGATGCGCTTGACCTCGCCGCCGGAAAGGGAAACGTCCACCTCGCGATCCAGATAGTCGTTTGCACACAGGCCCACTTGCGTGAGGTAGCGGCAGCACTTGTCCTTGGAGAGATTGTCGTCGCCGGAAGCCACGGTCAGCAAGTCGCGTACGGTGATGCCCTTAAAACGCGGGGGCTGCTGGAACCCGTAGCTGATGCCGAGACGCGCACGCTCAGTAATGCTCAGACCGGTGATATCCCGCCCGTTGTAAAGGATTTGCCCGCTCGTGGGCGTAACGAGGCCCATGATGACCTTGGCCAGCGTTGTTTTGCCGCCGCCGTTGGGGCCGGTAAAGACGACCAGCTTGCCATCCGGGATCGAAACGGAGACGTCGTTGAGAATGGCTTGTTCCATCCCTGCGTCGGAGACGGTATAGGAAATGTGCTTGAGCTCTAACATGTCGTTCCTCCGATTTGGAAGTGTTATCTCTTATTCTTTACACTTGCCGCCCAGTATAACAGAAATTTTTGTAAAAATCAATGCGGATAAGCAGTCTTTGCGGTGCAGCGCATAGAATGGAGGGAGTATTCTGTGAGACGGAGGGATTCTGCATGGATGAACATATGCCGGCTGCGCTGCCGACGGAGGAGGACTACCGCAGATATGACCGTATCTGGCGCAAGGTCTCGCCGGAGTTGGACCCGTATCCCGATGTGCACGCCGCACGCCCCGATGTGACGATGGAACCGCGCCCGTCCATGCCGCCCGCTCCGCCGGGGCCGCGCCCATCCATGCCGCAGGGGGGCTGCATGGGGCAGGCCGCGCGCGGGATGCTGGATATGCTGCGCGAATCCCTGCGCGACGAGCTGGCGGACGCGCAGGTTTACCGCTACCTTGCGCGGCAGGCACCGTCAGGCGCGGCGCGGCGCACGATGCAACGCATGGCGGCGGATGAAGCGCGGCATGCCCGGATGCTGCAAACGGCGTATTACCTGATCACGGGGGAAACATACCGTGTGAATGTTGTGCTGCCGCCGCAGCCGCGCCTGCCGTGGCCTGACCGCCTGCGTGAGCGCTGGCATGAGGAAAGCCGCGGCGCCGATACCTATGCACGCGCGGCGGTGGAAACGCGTGACGCTTGCCTGCGGCGGATGTTTGCGGAGCTGTCCGCCGACGAGTCCCACCATGCGGACCAGCTCCGCAAGCTGCTGGAACAGGCTATGTAAATGAAAAAGGTTTCGCACACCGTGCGAAACCTTTTTCTATGACAGGATTATTCCATGCTGATGATGTAATAGTATACGGGCTGTCCGCCGGAGAGGACGCTGACCTCCGCATCCGGAAGTTTTTCGGAGAAACACGCGGCATCACAGGACGCCTCTGCTTCGTCCACATCCTCGCCGTAAAAGACGTTGATAAACTCGGCGTCACGCTCGGCCGCTACGGCGGCGAGCTTTTCCAGCAGTACGGAAATGTTTTTGTCCACACCGAAAAGCTTTCCGTCGAGCAGGGCAAGGAAATCGCCCTCATGGATGTCGTTGCCGTCAAAATCAGAATCGCGGGCAGCGTAGGTGATTTGCGCGGTAGAGACGTTTTTCGCCGCGTCGATCATCGTCTGTTCGATCGACTTTGCATCGCCCGATTCCAAATCGACCGCCATCATCGCGGAAATGCCTTCCGGCACGGTGGCGGTGGGGATGACGACGACGTTTTTGTCCGTCAACCCAACGCACTGCTGCGCCGCCATGATGATATTTTTGTTGTTCGGCAGCACAAACACCGTATCGGCATTGGTGTGCTCGATCTCCTTGAGAATGCTCTCGGTGGAGGGGTTCATGGTTTGCCCGCCGCTGATGACGCCGTCCGCGCCCATATCGCGGAATACCGCGGCCAGACCGTCGCCCGCGCAGACCGCAAGGAACCCGTAGGGCTTGCGCTCTTCCGGCTCTTCCTCGGGCATACCCTGTGCATCGTCGTCTTCCAACTCGTCGGCGGAAATGGTTTTGCGTCCGGCCGCCATGTCCTCCTGCTGGATGCGCATGTTCTCGATCTTGGCGACTTCCAGCGTGCCGTACTGCTGTGCGGCATTGAGCGCATCACCCGGTATGTCGGTGTGAACGTGCACCTTGAACATATCGTCGCCTTCGCTGATGACAATGCTGTCGCCGATGGAGTTGAGATAGGAGCGGAAGGGCGCGAGGTCGCACGCTTTGGTCTTGCGCACGATGAACACGGTGTCGAAGGTAAAGGTGATATCCTCGTCACCCAACTCGGCAAAGTCCGCCTTGTCGCGCGTTGCCTGCGACTCGTCCAGCTCCGGCATAGCTTCGCCGCGCAGGCACGCAAGCATGCCCTCCAGAATGATGAGGAAGCCCTTGCCGCCCGCATCTACGACACCCGCGCGCTTGAGCACGGGGTTCATGTTGACGGTTTCCTTGAGCGTTTCGCCGCCCTGGCGGATGGCTGCTTCCAGAATGTGCTCAACGGTGTTTTCGTCTCCGGCGGCGGACATAGCCGCATCCGCCGCAAGGCGGGAGACGGTGAGGATCGTGCCCTCGGCGGGTTTCATTACCGCATTATATGCGGCGGCGACGCCCTCCTGCATTGCGCTGGCGAGCGCAACGCCGTCCGCCTCCTCCTGACCCTTGAGGCTCTTGGAAATGCCGCGGAAGAGCAGGGAGAGGATCACACCCGAATTGCCGCGCGCACCGCGCAGCATGGCGTTCGCCGCAATACCCGCGACTTCCTCAACGGTGCGCGGGCCTTTCTTCTTCAGCTCCGTGGCGGCTGCCTGAATGGTGAGACTCATATTGGTGCCCGTGTCGCCGTCCGGCACGGGGAAAACGTTCAAGTCGTTGATGTTCTGCTTTGCCGCGGCCACGGAGGCGGCGCCATAGAACAGCATCTCCTTGAAAACGGCTCCGGTGATGGTTTCGTGCATGGAAAAGCCCTCCACTAGATTGTGATGCTGTCGACGCAAACGTCGACGCTGCGGATTCGGGCGCCCGTGTTCTTGTTGACCAGATAGCGCACCTGCGAGATGATCTCGCGCGAGATCGCGGTCATGTTGACGCCGGACTCGACGATGATGTGCAGCTCAATGGAGATGTCGCCTTCGTCGTGCTGGATGATGTGAACGCCCTTGCTCATGGCGGAGGGGCGCAGCAGATGCACGATGCCGTCGGTCATGGAGCGGTACGCCATGCCTTTGACGCCATAGCAGCTCGTGGCGGCGGCGCCCGTTATGTTGGAAAGCACCGTGTCGCTGATCTGGATTTCGCCCTGATCGGTTTGCAATGTGAACATAAAAGGTCTCCTTTCCGAAAGCCCTTTTAAGGCATTTTACGATTCTTCTATTATAAACGATAGTGCCGGGAATAACAATAGTGATTTTGCGCAAAAAAAACGCGCAAAGGATTTTTGTTTGCACATAGTGGAAAAAGGTGCTACAATATGGCCGAAAGGGGGACGATACCATGGTCATTACGGTTGGCAGGCAATACGGCAGCGGTGGACGTGAAATCGGCACCAAGCTCGCCGAACGCCTCGGCATCACCTATTACGACGATCTTTTACTCAAGAAGGCGGCGGAGGAGAGCGGCCTGTGTGAGGAGCTGTTCCGCTCTTTCGACGAGCGTCCCAAGAGTTTTCTCTACTCGATTGCGCTGGACCCGTATTCTTTTTCCATGAACCACATCAATTCAAAGGGGTCCATCGAGCAGCAGGTCTATCTTGCAACCTATGATACGATCAAGAAACTTGCCGATCAGGGTTCTTGTGTGCTGATCGGGCGCTGTGCGGACTATGCGCTCAAAGACCGCACGGACGTTATCAACTTGTTTGTCACCGCGCCGCTGCCGAACCGCATCAAGCGCGTCGCCATGCGCAACGGTATTTCCGAGGACGAGGCGAAAGAGCGCATTCGCCGCCGCGATAAAGATCGCGCCGCGTATTACAATTTTTACTCTGCAAAAGAGTGGGGCGACGCGAAGAGTTATGACCTTTGTATCGACAGTTCACTGCTCGGCATCGACGGCACGGTGGAGCTGCTGGTGAAGATGCTGGAACTCAAGGGAATCAAATAATAAAACCGCGATCAAAGACGAAAGGCGCCGGCGTACAGCCGGCGCCTTGTTTTGTACCCATCATGGAGCGACCGGGGGCTGGGCCAGCTCTTCCGCAGGCTCTGTGCTTTCCGGCTCGCTTTCTGCCGGTTCGGCGTTCTGTGCCGCTTCTTCACGGTGATAGATGCTCTCGTCCCAGGAGACATACATCACCGGCGGCTGTGCGCGGGCGGCCGCCTCTGCATCCGCCTGCGCCTGTGCCGCGGCCGCTGCGGCCGCTTCCTCCAGCATCGCGGTGCTGCGCGTGCGCACCTCGCCGCCGATCACGCAGGCGGTGGCGCCGCCGATCATGGCCGCCATCGACAGCACGAAGATCATCACGGTAAGCTCCATGCGTTTGTCCTTGCGGTACTGGATGATGGCGGTGGTAAATGAAGCAATCGACGCGACCGTTCCGATGCAGAAGATCCATTTGCCCATCGTACCGCCCCCTCCGCACACGTTTCTTATACCATACCCCTTCCTGCGGTCTCCGTCAAGATGCAGAAAAACGGACAAACGTTCAAATATAACTTGACAAGTTATCGACGGTGGATTATACTAAAAGTGTAGTAACTTAATAAGCTACTACAGAGGAACAGCGCACGGGGGCCCGATGGATTGCCGGGCAACATATGAAAAAACGGAGGTGAAACAATATGCTGGTTACAAGAATCAAAGTCGACGAAGCGCTGCCGGAATTCTTTACCCTGGGGCGGCAGGGAGAAAATGGCGTCCGGCAGATCTGCTTTGACGTCAGCGCGTGGCTTGCGGAGTACGGAGACGGCGCGGTGGCGCTGTTGGCGCAGCGCACGGGAGACGATGCGCCCTACCCGGTGACGCTTACTGCGGCGGACGGCGAGGCGACGTGGACGGTCAACAGCGCGGACACCGCATACAGCGGCACGGGACGCGCGGAGCTTCGCCTGACGGCGGACGGTGTGCTGAAGAAGAGCAAAATCTACGGTACGGTCGTGGATGCGGCGCTGGCGCCACCGTCGGCGGAACCGCCGGACCCTTATGACACCTGGCTGGATGACATGATGGATATTGCGGTGCGCGCGGAGGACGCCGCAGAACGAGCGGAAGACGCCGTCGGAAACGCAGTGGCGTACAGGCAGTCGATTGAAAATCTTGGCGTTATGGCAAACACGCTTCCCCCGGGGAGCAATGCCACGGCGGACAAGAGTGTGGATGCACAGGGTCAGGTTACGCTGCATTTTGGCATTCCCCGCGGCGACGTCGGACCGCAGGGCGCGGCAGGCCCACAGGGACCACAGGGCGTGCAGGGGGCACAGGGAGAGCGCGGCGTGAGCGGCGTTGCGGTTGCGGCGGAGGGGCAGTATGCCTTTAATGTCGATGCAAACGGCCACCTGATTCTCGGATATACCGGAGAGGATGCGCCGAACTTTTCCATCAACAGTTCGGGGCATCTGATTCTGACGTTGTAAGGAGGGAAAATTATGTCTCAGACAGTGGATCTCGGCTCGGTCATCGGGCCGCAGGGACCGCAGGGTGTTCAGGGTATTCAGGGCGTGCAGGGAGATCCCGGTCCCAATCAGGTGAACAACACCACCGGCACCAACCTCACGGGAGTTTTGACCGGCAACGGCTCCACCGTGAGCGGTGTCACCGGCGTTGTGCCTGCCGCAGAATCTTCACCCGCCGCTGCCGCGCATGCAGTCAATACGTTTCTGGTCTATAACGGCGCGCTGTACCGCGTGACGGCGGCAATTGCCGTCGGCGACATGCTGACCATCGGGACGAACATTGTTTCCGCGGATGCAGCATCGTATCTCACAATGGTTGCGGCGGCAAATGCAGTGGCAAGCGGAGGTGTTGCGCCCGGCGGGTTTGGATTGGGAACAGCTACGCCAACGAGCCTGACAACTGGAGCACAAGTGAATGCATTGCGGGAAAGCGGTTGGTATGCTGCAAATATTAGTGGTGCAGAAGCGGTAAACGCTGGGGACTGCCCGCTGACGTATTTCGGGCTTTTGCATTTGGCACGAGCCCCCAAACGCATGGTACAAATTGGGTTTTCGGAAAACACATCATGGAAAGCCGCAGTTATCATGCGCGAAATGATCAATGATAGCGAAGCATGGGGACCGTGGGAATGGATCAACCCTCCCCTTGTTGCCGGCGCCGAGTACCGCACCACAGAGCGGTTTCTGGGAAAACCTGTATATGTAAAGATGTTTGATGTTGGCGCGTGGGGACAAACCGTTGGTTCGTATGTGACCGTTAATTATCCTGCAAATACAGACAGAATTGTAGAAGCACATATCTATGATTCAGAAGGACGGTTACATGATTACGATAGTTACAGTATATCTACGGTATTTGCAAAATCATATGGAGTAATAAGAACAGTGAATGTAGATAGCTATATTACTGGTACAACATGCAGCGTACTTCTCAAATACATCAAAGTCTAATTTTTAAGGAGGATATCACCATGAAGAGAGCAATCTATGAGGTCTACGCAAAGGTCGTGGACGCGAACGGCAACTACAACACCCTTACGGGCTATCCCAATACGTTCGACAGCAAGAACTACGGAAACGACTTGCAGAAAACCCGTATCCGCGCCGAGGGCGAGTACCACCAGTGCATTGCCGACATGAGCAAGAACGACACCCGACAGCTTCAGAGCGTTATCCTGATGACCGCCGAGGGCAACGTGATTTACTCCAAGAGCATCGGCACAATCGCGGAACTGCCTGACGAGACTTAATGCCGCGCAAACTGTGCCGACAAAGCCGGAGAAGATCTGATCGACAACACAAACGTTGGCACTGCTGTTGACAAGCTCACCGGAAAGCATAGCACGTTGTTACATCGCCGCATGAACGCGAAAGCATAGGACAAAAAACCCGTAGACCGCTTAATCAAGCAATCTACGGGTTTTTTGTGGCGCGGAAGAGAGGATTTGAACCTCCGCGGCGCTTTTTACACGCCCTACTCCCTTAGCAGGGGAGCCCCTTCGGCCTCTTGGG
>CACZPK010000010.1 GCA_902783035.1 Oscillospiraceae bacterium | reverse complement strand
CGTGCGCACCATCTTGTCCAGCGCGTCCTTGCCGCCCTTGATGTAGTCCGCCATCTTTGCAGATGCTTCGCCCACGGTCAGGCCGCTTTCCAGCGTGCGGCAGTTGCCGCTGGAGGTGCAGAAGCCGCGCCCTTCCATCCAGTCGGGATCGAGCTGCTCGCGCATAATGCCATACATGATGAGGTTGTTGTACTTTCCGAATACGTCCGACTGCGGATCAGACATGGGAATCAGTTTCGGCGCGCCCACGGTGCCGGAGGTCTCGTTGAAGTGGCTGTATGGATAGGCCGTGAGGATGTTCCGCTCGCCATTTGCCATGCGCTCGATGTACGGTGCGAGTTCGTCGTAGGTGACGACGGGCACGCGCTTTTGATAGTCCTCGACACTGTGGATTTCCGCGAAGCCGTACTTGCGCCCGTACACTGTGTCTTTGTTGTCGTCCAGCAGCTTCATCAGCAACGCCGTCGTGCAGGTCATCGGCTCGACGGTCTCCCGCTCCAGAAAGTCATGCCACGCTTCCAGCCCAAGCCCTGAGTTCTGTTCATAAGCAAGATAAGTTTGGTTCATGTTACGTTTCCTCCTATGTTATAATTTGTCTGACTTCCTGTAGACCACGTTTCCGTGGAACCATGTTTCCCGAACCTGCGTCCGCGCCAGTTCGTCAAGCGGGCAGGTCATCACGTCCCGATCCAGCACCGCGAAGTCTGCGGACTTCCCCGCAGTGATGCTTCCGGTCTCGTCCCCCCAGCCGAGCTGCCGCGCCCCCGCAATCGTGTAGGCGGCGAGCGCCGAAGCGCGGGAGATGCCTTCGTCCTTAGGCGGGTACAGTCCGGCATCCCCGCGGGCGACGGCGCAATACATCCCCGCAAAGGCGTTTGCGAGCGGCTCGTCCAGATAGGTGTCGCTGCCAAAGCTGACGGTCACGCCGTGTCTCCGCATCGTGCCGACCGGGAACTGGCGGGCATAGCGCTCCTCCCCAAGCCGCGCGAGCGTGTAGTCGTCCGCCGTCACCCAATGCGGCGTGGTCTGGAAGAAAATATCCCCGGCTCGGGCGATGCGCGCAACGTCCTCCGGGCGATAGAGCTGGTTGTGGGCGATGGTCTTCGTCCCCGACGTCTTCCCCAACGCGCAGAGCGTGTCCAGCGCGCGGCTGACTGCGAGGTCGCCGATGGCGTGGATGTGGATATGGAAACCGTCCTCCGTGGCGAGGCGCGCCATGCGCATCATGTCCGCCGGGTCAATGAGCGCACTGCCCCGGTACCCTGGCTGATCTGCGTAAGGCGCGGAGAGCAGCGCGGAGCGCTCCTCCACCGTGCCGTCGGTGATGAGCTTGAGCGTGTCCGCGCGTAAATCGGCAAAGCCGCAGGAGCGCCGCAGCGCGCGCAGCTGCTCCAGCGCCTCGCCCGGCTCGATGTACGCTTCGCCGTGGTAGCAAAAGCTGGCGGACAGTCGCAACGACATCCGTCCGGCTTGGGCAAAGTCCCGCAGCAGTGGGAAGACATCCGCCGTCTCGCCGTCCGCTGACATAGCGTCGAAAACCGTGGTATAGCCCAGCGCTGCGTATGCGTCCAACAGCCCGCTCAGCGTCTCCTCCGATGCCGCGCCCTCGGCATCCACTAATGCGCGGCAGCGCATCATTGCGGGAATTTCAATCACCAGCCCCGTCGGCTCGCCATTCCCGTCCCGGACAAAGTAACTGTTCTCGTCCGGGTCTTCGGTGTCCCTGTCAATATGCAGCAGCTCCATCGCCCGGTGGTTGAGCAGCAGCGCGTGGCCGTCAAAGCTGAACACCAGCACCGGGCGCGCCGGGAACGCGCCGTCAAGGTCGCGGGCGGAAAACGCACCCTGCGTCAGATTGATGCCCATTGCGCTGAGCACGCCGTCGCCCTCCGATTTCGCGCGCGCGAGGAGCGCTGCGGCCAGCGTCTCTGGCTTTGTCCCCTCGTCCAGCTTGATCAGGTTCATCGCCGCGCGCTGCAAGCCGCTGAGAATGTGGCAGTGCGAATCCACCAGCCCCGGGATTACACAACGCCCGCCGAGATCAACCCGGTGCGCGCAGACCTGCGCAGCCGTGTCGTCCCCGACCGAAGCAAACCTTCCGTCGCGTACGACAAACGAGCGCGCAAAGGGAAACGCCTCATCCGCGGTGTATATCCTACCGTTATAGAATGCGGTTTCCGTCTGTCGACAAGTATCAGGTCTCATCACTCGATAGTCAGGATGTCGATGACACCGGTGAAGTCGAAAACCTCCATGATGTTCTCGTTCACGTTGCGGATGACCATGCTGCCCTGCTTGTTCATCATCTTCTGCGCGGAGGGCAACACGCGCAATCCGGCGGAGGAGATGTACTCCAGCGTCTTGAGGTCAAATACAAGCTCCGTTACGCCGGGCAAGGAGGTGGAGACCTCCTTTTCCAGCTCCGGCGCGGTCGTCATGTCGAGTCTGTCCTCCAACGCCAATGTCAGCCTGCTCCCGTCTTGTTTTTTCACAATGTTCATCATGCGTCTCCTTTCTCTTTCAATACCGTCTTTTTTTCAACAATTATGCATTCTTCGATTATTGGGGATAAGAATCAGGTCCCAGTCAGCTCGGCCAGACGTTCTGCGGCTTTCTTGTTGCCGGCTTTGGCTGCTTTTTGGTACCATTCGATTGCCTTTTCGGTATTCCGCTCGACACCATTGCCAAGTTCATAGCGCCTGCCGACATTGTACATTGAGGACAGGTATCCGGCTTCCGCGGATTTCAGATACCAATTCATACTCTCTTCCTGATTTTCCTCGACGCCGAGCCCCTTGCTGTACATGTATGCGATAAAATACATCGATCTCGCGTCCCCGGCCTCAGCCGCTTTCCGGAACCAGGTCATCGCCGTGGCATAATCCGGCTCGTCGACGCTGCCGTTATAATAATAGAATGCTAAAAAGAAACTGGCCTTGGGAAGCCCGGCCTCGGCAAGCGCCGTTTCGCCTTCCAGGAACTTCTCTTTCCAGTCGTCGGGCTGCCCGCCGTCCGGTTCAACGGCCTCTGCACTGAGCGACGCCTCACAGACGCTCAGCTAGGCATAGGGAGCCCACTCCGGGTCGTTCGACTCCGCGGCGAGGAGGAAGTATTCAAGCGCACGGGCGTTGTCCGCCTCGACGCCGTAGCCGTTCTGGTATATATCCCCAAGACCGCAGTTGGCCTCGATGCAGCCGTGATCCACGGCCTCCTGAAAGAGCTCCCTTGCTTTTTCATAATCCACGTCCAGATCCAGACGCAGACCCTCCCCGTTTTCATACAACATTCCAAGATTGAAGCGTGCAAGCTCGCTGCCCTGCTCCGCGCCTGTTTCAAAGAAAGCGGCGGCATTCTGATAGTCGCTGCGCTGATAGGCGATCCGCCCAAGATAGTACCAAGCGTCCGCAACACCGGCGTCCGCCGCAGTCTGGAAGGCAGCTTCCGCCTTATCAAAGTCAGCGATTCCTGTTTCTGTGCCGTAGTAGCAGGCCAGACCTTTAGCCAATTCTCCCTCATAAAGCGAATCGGTTCCCCAGGTGTTTTGAGATTCTACGAAAAAAGTTAAAACTGCAGGGGATGTAACGCTTGTACCTGATTTTGATTCATATGTAAAAGCAGCCGTCGTGAGTCCATACCCTGTTATGATATCTGATTCCTGAAGTTCTACATCCAGTCCCAGTCTCATTCGATAGTCGTAAACGAAGAGTAATTGTTCATTTGAATCATCCAAGCTCACTACATAGTTACGGACGCCGGAACCATCGTCCTCCCAAAGCTGAATAATACTCCCTGTAAATCTAATGGGATCGGCACGATACGTTGTGATGTCCTTTGCATAGTCATCGTAATGAATATCCCTTGTCGCAGCGATAAAGGTATCCAGATCACTCGGGGCCCCAGCTGTGAACGGACCTGTATAAACCGCTTCACCCTTGTGATTATAAAAAGTGCCTGTGCCATCGAAAGTATACGAAGTAAAATCACCTTTATAGGTAAGGGTGTCTCTGATATAGCATTTTCCTTTTATCAAATCAGAGTCGCGATATGTACCTTCATATTTCTGTCCGTTTGAAGGCCAATACAAATAGCCTTCTCCGTGAAACTGGCCGCTAACCCATTCCCCCTCATAAACCCAGCCGGTGCCCTCGGAGTTTTGAGATTCAAACTTTCCAAATCCCTGAGGGAGATCATTTAGCATCTCCCCCGAATATTTACCGTTTCTTTCTCCAAAGGTGGCCAAATTCAATGTTATTTCCTGATTTTCAACGGATTTTGTTTCTGAGCCTTCATCCTTCTTTATGCTCTTTCCGCAAGAACATAATCCCAGGACAACGCTTATAAGCAAGACAATACCTATAATCTTCCTCAAAGTAATAGCCTCCTCCTGATATTCCGCGGATGCATAACGCTCCTGGATCATTTTCCGCTATAAATGACAGATGCTGTGGGATTGCAGGCTCCGTCTGCCTGATTTGCCGCTTGTTTTGCCTTTCACTCGCTTATTGCTGTAAAAACCTCATCATATTTCGATTATAACCTGTTGTCGTGAGGTATGCCTTTTCCTTGTGGGCTTCCATCAGACCGCTGAGAATAAAGCTGCTGAGGCCGGCGATTGCTTGATCCGGGTCGGTAAGATCGAATATTTTACCGGAATCACGTTCGATCAACAGCACAGAGTTATCCTCAAAAAGCAGTGATATTTCTGTCAGAATTGCTTTTTTCTCTGCCGCATTTTTCTCGAGAATCGTCAAGCCGATCTCTTCCGTGAACAGCGCGGCACGATTTGCCACGCGAGCTGAATAGCCTTGCTCCTCCATAACCGCCTGCACCTGTTCCGAAAGACGCACGCAGCTATTCTTTGTCAGCGTATCGTCCAAAACAATGATTTTCGTATCTGTATTCTCCAGCAAATAGGGAAATTGCGCCGCCCCGTAATGAAGCCGGACAAACAGTAACGACAGCGCCAAAGCCAGAGCCGGCGTGACGGCAAAGGCCGCCCACATACCGGTTTCTCCGAAAAGCACCGAGGTGAGCAGCGGCAGAGTGGAATACAGCAATCCATCCTTGAGCACCGTAATGGCGACAGACAGCCCCACATGATTCACCAGCATATAGTAAGAGGTGGTCAGTGAAAACGCACTGCAAAACGTCATGCCAAGCGAAACGATGCGAACCGCATGGATAGACGGCAACAGGGCCGCGCCTTCGGCGATGCCGAACAAAGCGCAAAACTGTTTTGCGAAGACAAACACCAGCGCATTCGCGATCAAGCCCTCAATCAGCGCTGCTTTCGCAGCCGCGCGCATGAGCCGCCGGATCAGCACATGATTTTTCTCTCCGAGATAGGTTCCCAAAAGCGGTTTGACGGCCATTCCAACACCATCCATCACAACGCTGAACTCTATGACGCTGATGACCACGGCAAGCGTGACCAGACCTGTCTCGCCGTACCGAACGGAAATATGGCCAATCATCACGTAATCCATCACAGCCCAGCAGAGATAAATCGCCGCATCCACGATGCTGAACCGCACGCTATCCAGCAGATCCTTCCAGGAAAGATGCCAGGCAAAATGAAGCGTGTTGCTTTTCTTGAAAAAATGCCAGCAGATTGCCAGAAGGCCGAGGACATTTCCGATGATCGTGCCGAGGATGATGCCGGTCATGCCAAGGGAACGCGCCAAAAGCACCGAGAGAACAATGTTTCCGCCGATCTGACAGCCATAGGAGATGTTATTGCAGGTTTCATCCCCATCCGTGTACACCATCTGCGTCAAGTAGTTGACCGTGACGCTCAGCACCGCGTTCAGCGGCGTCCACCGATAGTAAGCGCTGGCAAGCTCGTAGATTTCGCCCGTGACGCCGTTTGCCCGGAAATAAACCTCCCTGCCAAGCGCCAGCGCCGACGCGCTGAACGTGGCAATGGCGATGCTCAGGATCAGCCCCTGCCCGAAAATTTCATCCGCGCGGCGCTTGTTCATCGCGCCGATCTCCCGGCTGTAGAGAATGCCGGAGCCAATGGCGACGACGGTTGAGAAGAAGGTCACGATACCCGTTACCGGCGTGACGGCGTTGATTGCCGCAACGCCCATCTCACCGATATAATAACCCGCGATGATGGTATCGCAGAGGAGCATGATATAGAGGACCGCCAACGTCAGCGTGCCCGCAAGGAGCATGGAACGAAATTTGCTCTCACAAAAGCCTGATTTTTTCATCTGCTCACCTCACTGATCCTGTGCTTTTGAACTGCCCTTTGAAGGTATTGCTCCATGCGGAAATCCGATAGTCTCCGGGGAAAATGTCCCGCCGTCCGCCAGACGATGCACAGATTCAAAAGGAAAGCCGCGATCTCCCCGGCTGCGCCGCCCATGCAAAAGCCGATTACGCCAAACAACTCACCCAGCAGCAGCTTGAAGCCCAGCGGAAACAGCAGCGCCTCCGCAAAGAAGAATATGTGCGCCGGGATATATGCGCCCACGACCTTGTAGTAGCAAACCAATTCGGAATTGAGCATATAAAATACGAAGCCGATGGCGCAGGATATCGTGAGCAAGACGGCGCTGTTCATGGCGGCGGCGTCCTCTCCTTCCATAAAGAGCCCAACCAACGGACGGGCTGTCAGGATCAGAACTACGGACACTGCCAGGGAACCGAGTGTTCCGCCTTTTGTGAGCTGTTTCGCAGCAATGACGAGCGATTTTTCAGCTTCATCGGTTTCTCCGCCGGAGGATGCGCCGACCAGTCTCCCAACCTTTGTTCCCAACGTGCCGGTCACGAGGAAACAGAAGCCCACGCAGATGATCTCCGGCAGGTTGTCGATGGCTTCAAAGATGCCGATCCCCGCTATCAAAGACTCCGAAAACCGGGAAAGCACATAAAGGTTTTCACCCAGGTACAATATCGCCACAAAAGTGTATTCCATAAAATCCGGCAGCCCCGTAAAGAACGCCTCCCGAATGTCCTTGAAGCGCAGGTTGATCGCGGTAACGGCCACTCTTGAGCCGCCGGATCCACCAAACAGGCAGTACAGAACCACGTATATGTCCGCAAGGGCTGTACCGATCCCATTCACCGCCATAAACCCCGTCATGGACGGTCGGGTCAGTGCGACAAAGATATTGCCCGCCAGAATGCACCCATAAAGAATCAGGTTTGTGACCAACAGCTGCCGGCGGTCCTCCAGAAACAGAAAGCAGACTGCCAGGCTGAACAGGCTCTGAGGGAGATAGAAAAACAAGAAGGCTGAGTAGCATTCCCCGCTGAACCGTGCCAGAGCCGCGCTCCCGTCGTTCGCGCCAAGCAGATCGAGCAGGGGGGCTTTGAACAGGGCATACAGGAGCGTCAATGCCGCCACAGCAACGGTCATCCAGGTATAACCGGCGTTTTTGTGGCGCTCAAAGGCAGCGAGATCCCTCGCGCCGTAGTCCTTGGCACAGACTGCCTGCACGCCGTTATAGCCCATTGCGATCAGCGCGCAAACCACCATGATGCAGGGCATCACGACCTCATAGGCGGCCGCGCCGTCCGTACCGAGAAACCGGCTGACAACGAATATGTTTATGACGTTCAAGACCGTCATATCGATCTCGGCGATCATGGCCAGGAAAACCGTTTTTGCTTTGCTGCGCCATGTGCCTTTTGATGCTTCCTTTGATTTGTTCATTTTATTCTTCATCCTCGTCGCTTCTAAAGCCGCAGTTCACCCCGATAAGAAAATGAGTGCCAAATCACCTCGGATATGCATTCAGCACGTCTGTGATAGCCGGAACGACTACCGCTTTTCTGGAAACACTCGGTGTCATTATGAAAGATGTCCCGTCATACTCCGTTGCGTCTCCAAAGGCATCCTCCAGTACGGCTTTTGCCATGTCATTCGACGGAACAAAATAAGTAATGGAAACATCGCCTTCATCGATGCTGATCTGGGAAATAACAAAATCCATTCCCGTACTCTCGACCGCATCCGACATCACCTGCGTCATGCGCTCCGCCAGATCCCGCGCGCCTTCCTCATTTACAGCTTTCATGCAGCCGATCCCATAGTTCTTGCCGGCGCATTCATATTCCTTATAATCGTTGAAAAAAACATCTTCATCCGTCATGCCTTCATAAGAAAGCGAGGCGGCGTGCATGCCTTGCCAGAAGGAGCTAAGATCCGTAAGACCTGCCAGTTTTGCCAAGGACTTTACCGCCTCCTTATCCGCAAAGGTCGCACTATCATACTCCAGGTTATGGGTATCAGAAAAGATCGAGCCGATCATGATATGGGCTGTCTGCCTGTCCGGTTCCAAACCATAGTTCCGGAACCGCATCCAGATGATAGTCGCCGTTGCGCCAAGCGGTCTTGCGTCATAGATCAGCTGATTGCCAGTTCGGACGGAACCATCTCCGTGGTGGTCTATGATGCTGATAATGTGGGCGTCTTGAAGGCCTTCCGCCGATTGCTCATAATCGCTGTGGTCAACCAAAACCATCTTACAGCCGGATGCATCTTCCAGAAGTTTAGGCGCCTCAACACCGGCCGCTTCAAGGATGTACTTCGTCTCGTTGTTAATCTCTCCCAGCACGACCGGACGGGCGTCATATCCCAGTTTTGTAAGGAGTTCCGCATAGGCAATTGAGCTTCCAACCGTATCCGCATCCGGGCTCTTGTGCCCAGTAACATAGATTGGCCCCTCGATTTCTCCCAGAGCGTCCAACTCACTTTTGCTCAGTGCAATATTCAGCTCCTGTGCTTCTTTATACTTTGCGGTTTCTGTACTTTTTCCCGCAAAGTATCCGCCGACTGCGCCGGCGATAATGAGCAGGACGGCGACAATTATACCGATCGCTTTCTTGTTCATTTTGCTGCTCCTCATATAATGGTTTTGTAATCATACCTTGTTACTCCGCCCAAGGGAGCTTGATATTCGCCAGCTCCAATTTATTGACATCCTGTAGGTCATACACGATTCCGTTCTCCTCCAGCTCCTTCAGGAAAGCATTTACAAAGATTGGACTTGAAAACGTCTGCAAAAAATCAAGGGTAAACCGTCCGTTTACCGCCGATATTTCAACGGTCAGACCATCGGCCGAGGAGGATGTCCACGTCCGAAAATCACGGATATACCGCTCGGCTTCCCGATAGTTTGCCTTGCCCACATAGCTCACTGTAGCCGTGACGACTCTGGCCGCCAGGGCATTGATATAGGCTGCCACCCCCAGCCGCTCCTGATCACTCTCTTTTGAGAGGATCATGCCGTCGATTCCCTTGATGGAGGCTACGCCCATCAGCACATTCTCCTCCTGGGTCTGGGCAAAAACCATTCCCCGGTAAGCGGTTGCCTGCTTTTCCAAGGGCCAATCGCGCATCTTGTCCTTATACTCCAGAAAAGCCCCGCCAACCAGGCTCTGATGCGCCAGCGGCGTATGAAGCGCCGTTCTCTGGTTCACACACAGGGTAATGCGGATGGATGTCCCTTGCCTCCGGATACAGCTTCGCAATGGACCGGCTGAGCAGCAGAGATACCATGGTACCCGGGCTGCCGTCGTTATCCAGATTAAATCTCATAAACTCGGTTTCAGAGATGGCGATGCTGTATACGGTATGCCGGTGATCCTCCTCAAGGCCCGCTGAAGCGATGAGATTCAGCGCGTCGGACATTTGTTCATTCTGTCTGGGGACTGGAAGATCGGCTCTGTCCGCCACAGGGTCGGTCCACTCTTCCGCGGAGATTTCGTCCCCGGCCAGACGAATGCCCTCTTCTGTCAGATGAATGTCATACCGTTCAGAACAATAGTAATAGAGCAGCGTTCTCACCACTTCATACGCGCCGGTCCCGTCCGTCATGCCGTGAAATACATCCAGAATGATCCAGTTGTCCTGCCAGCAAAACGCGATCATGTGATAGTTGGAATCCTCTGAATTCAGCGCCACGCCGTGAAGCGAATGGGTAACCACCACGGGACGAGGGTTTTCCGCAAAAATGTACTGCCCGTCCTTTTTTTGTAATTCAACGCAGAAATACGGGTATCGCTGCATCGTCGTATCCACTGCGTGACGAAGAATGTCCGGGTCGATCAGGTCGCGCATACGAATCCTGAGCCGAATGTCATGGGGGCTTTCCTTGCTCGTCACATATAACGGACGCAGCTCCGTAAACAGTCTCTGTTCCATGGTGTATCTCCTTCCAATCATGCGTCGGGCAATACAATCTCAGGGAGCTTTCTGTCCTCGAAGTCCCCGACAGTATACGCGATTTCTTCTTCGTCAAGCGCCTGCAGGAATTCCTTCAAATATCTGCCGTCTTTGCGAACCGTCTGGAAGCTGAGGCAGAAATCCTCTTCCGTCGCGTTCACCTCAATCAAAAGATGACCGAACGTCAGCGAATAAACCCCGTCAAGGAACGGACCCAGTCCGCCCCATTCGATCTTTCCCACATAGCTGATATGAAAAGCCGAAGGTATCCCGTGGGTGGTAGGGCTGTTGATAAATGCGTAATTTGCTTTGGCTTCAAGATTCGGCTGAGCGTCTATCTGCCTGCGGATTTCCTCTACCTTTCTGCATTTGTCCCAGCTGATTTCCGGCTGCATTTGGATATACATGCGGCTTCTCGTAACTGTGGACAGCTTTTCCACAGACCAGTCCTTCATCCCGATGTCATATTGCACATACATTTGCCGGACCATGTCCCGGTATGTATCGGGGCAACCGACGTCCGCCCGGTAGTTGTTCGTGATTCCGGCTGTAAACTTGCTCTCGTTGGGTAAAACTTTTACATACATTCTGAACAGCATCGCGGCCAAGATTGAATTCGGACTGCCGTCGTTGTTGTGCGCATATTTCATCAGTTGCGCCTTTGGAATCATAATGGGATAGTAGCCATTCATCCCATTCGGATCCTTCATTTGTTCGATATAATCATTTTTTGGCATGAAGGAATCCGTTGTAAAATTCAAATTGCCAACCGGTTCCCCGTCAGGCAGGGAGGCAACATCCGGCTCCGCCTGCTCTTCGGCTGTGAGGGGCGTATCAACCGTCAGAATGCCGGTTTTCTCAACGTCATGCCCCAAATCCGTCAAATACTGCCACAAGGTGCCTTGGATCCATCGCATCGCGCCGCATCCGCCGCAAAAATTATGAGCAAAGCTGAAATAGATATTGTTATCCTCATAAGTAACAGCAAACAGAAGACCGTTTGTTTCTTCCGTTCCCAGCCTGACCACGCGATCCCCCTCCGTGACAGAAATCGGCTGATCACAGGGTTCGAGAATGAACGCGCCCTCATGATTTACAGCAACCGTTCTGCAATAATACGGAAAACGTCTGAACGCATTTTGGGCGGATGTTTGAAGGACCGCGCCATTCACCCGCTCTTTCAGAATGACTCTTATTTTTACCGAATACACATTCTGTTTTTTAATTTCATAAAGCGTATAGGAATCAAAATCATACCTTGCCATCTTAACGCCTCACCTTAAAATGATTTTCCGGTTCATAAAAAGTTCGACCCTTCTTGCTCCACAACGCGCGAGACTGCGAAGTGGGCATTCTCTTCGCGTAACCGTTTCCGTTTCATTCGCGGCAGTCCGACAAATGGCTCACTCTCACGAAAACGGTAAATCCATCCGGTTTTTTACTTTTTTGGCGCGTCGACGTCCTTTTCCACACCGTCGCCGTAGATCGTGGCGAAATCATCCCGCATGGAGATCGTCCCGATGCCGAGAGCGGTATAGCCCGCAATCTTTGAGCGCGCGCCTTCAGTATCGCCCCACTCCCGCGCCTCGTCGTCCGCGAGCACAATGTAGGAGAGCGAGGCGTAGGGATTGTTCGTCACCACATACTCGCACATTGCCACGTCGCCCGAGCTGTTGCCAAAGGCAAGCACCGGCTGTTGTCCGATCTCACGGACGATTGCGTCCACCTTGGACATTTTGGCGTTCTCGCCGTAGTAGCTCCCGTCGAACACGACCTCGTCCGTGGACTGGAAGGTGTAGTCGCCGTCCTCGACGTCCCCCTGCCCTGTGGCCGTGCAGCCGTACTCCGTCCCGATGACCCGCGCGGGCGGGATGCCAAGCGTATCCTTCACCAGCGCACGGACGATGTTGCGCTCCGTCGCGGTCACAATGTATACGGTGAAGTCGTTCGCTTCCAAAAACCGCACCAACTCCACCATCGGAAGGTAAAACGCCTCGCCGCGCTTGAGGCCGGTGAAGCCCTCCGCTTCGGAGTTCATAAAGCCCTTCACATATGCCTCCAGCTCTGCGGGCGTCATGCCCTGATAGGCGATCGCTGCCGCTGCGGCCTGCCGTGTGCTGATGCCGGAGGGCTTCTCCTGCCATCTGGTGTCCAAAATCTCCTGCGCCACCGCTTTGACCTCGTCCGTCGGCGTATAGTTGGGGTTGTTGAGCACAAAGTCGACGAACACCATGTACTCAAAGCAGCGCGGATATGTCTCGCACATCAGCGTACCGTCCAGATCAAACACCGCGATACGGTCCTCTACGGGAATGTATCTCTCGCTGCCCTCGTCCGTGATAGCGGCCATATACTCAACAAGCGCTGCTTTTGTCGGTGCGTTCTCCGTCCACGAGACCAGCAGATCCGCGCGGATCGCCCAGGCGTCGAATCGTTCCAGAGCCGCGGTAGCCTCTGCCTGCGTGACGGCGCCATAGGCGTCCAGCAACTCACCCTTTTCCTCCAGTACGCCCGAGCCAAGCGCCCATTGGAGCGCGCTCACCGCCCAGTCGGAACGATTCATAAAATCGATGTAGCTCAGAATGTTGGTGTTCTCGCCCACCGAGACGTCCACGCCGAGGTACTGCGCGTAACGATAGAGGACCGTCGCCAGCTGCTCGCGGTCAAGCGCACCGTCCGGCAGGAACGTTCCGTCGCCGTTGCCCCCCACGATCTTCTCTGCCGTCGCCCAGCGAACAGCTTCGGCATAGTCGGCGTTTTGCGCGACGTCCGAGAACGGCAGAGCAAAGTTGACGACCGACTTGCCCTCACGCTCCCAGAGCGCGGTGCAGAGCATTTCGCGCGTTGCGGGCGCGGCAGAGGCCGCGTCCAGCCCCATCGCCTGTGCGGGCGCTATGTCGAGGCTCACGCAAAGAGCCAGCGCCAGGAGCAAACTGTTCAGCTTTTTCATATTTATGACCATTCCTTTCTATAGTCCAGCATTTTTTGCATCTTGCCGCGCAGCTTGGCAAACGTCGTAAGCAATGCCTTGCCCTCCGTGGAAACGGCCATGGTAGGCGGCATCCTCTGACTCAGGCATATTCGTAGCAGCCCCGATAGTGATGCAGGGTCAGAAGCGTGACCACCAGGCTCAGCGCCTCTGCCGCGGGCCAGGCCAGCCAGAGGCCGGTGCCGCTCCACAGGGCAGTCAGACCGTAGAGGCAGGCGGTCAGCACCACGAATGTTCGGATGAAGGATAGCAGGCCGGACACCAGGCCGTTGGAAAAGGCGGTGAACAGCCCGGAGCCAAAGATGTTGACGCCCACAAACAGGCAGGCGGGCATGGAGAGCAGATAGCCATACTGTGCGATGTCATAGAACTCTGTACCCGGCGTGAAGAAAATACCCACCGCCGGTTTTCGGAGGAAAAAGAACAGAATCATCACTGCCGCGCCAAGCACGAGATTCCAGATCATGCTGAGCCGGTAGACCTTTTTTCGCATCTCAATGTTGCCGCTGCCATAGTGGTAGGAGAACACCGACTCCACCGCCGAGGTAAAGCCCATGAACACCATGATAATGAACACCTGAACATAGGTGACTACTTGTTCGTGGTCTTCTGGGCAGAGAGCAGTAGACTTATTGTCTCAAAATGCGCAACATCAGCCCCGCGGCGATGCAAGGCCCTGCCTTCACCGCCGCGGGCTGAACAGTTTTTCAAGCTCTCATTTCCGGATATGCTGGACTAGGTTGATGACAAACCCGGAGGGCGCGATCATCACGGCGGATCTGGAAGTGGGGTTTTCCACCACTCGATCCCCGTAGAAGTTTTTGAAGCCGCGGTCAGTGAACAGCCGATAGGCTTCGTCGAAATCGTCCACGTTCATACGGATGGCCTGGATGCAGTCCACAGGCAGACGATCACTCTGGGAAATGTCCAGATAGAAGCCATTGGCGTCCTTCATACGGATGCCCGTGACACCGAGTTCACCGATCTCCTCCTTGGTGTGGCGGCGCTCAAAGCCCAACGCTTCAAACAGTTGAACGACACCCTCCGCGTCCTTCGTGATGATTTGAGGGTTAAAGGTCGTGAGCTTCATGATGTTTTATCCTCTGTCAATCGTTTTTTTGATGTGCTCAATCAGGCTGATCTTAAAACCCGAGGGAGATACCATCGTGGCGGCCTTGGCGCTCTTGGTGTCGAGGGTTCCGTCTCCTCTGGTGTTTTTGAAGCCGTGGGCAATCAGAATATTATACGCCTCCTCGAAGTTATCCACATTCATGCGGATATAGGTCATATCCTGCGGTACGCGGTCAAGGCTTGCCACATCCACATGGAATCCGTTGGCATCCTTCATGCGGACGCTAGCAACTTCACCGTTCTCAGTTTGCGTAACCGGGGCATGGGTCTTTTCAAAACCCAGAGCCGTAAATACCTGCATCACATCATCCGCTTTGGGCGATATGATAAGCGGATCAAAGGTCGTTATTTTCATATTTTCACCTCACTGTCAATCGTGGTCCTTGATGTGCTGGGTAAGCTGGATGGAGAAGCCGGAGGGCGAGATCATCAGGCAGGATTTGGCGAATTTGGACTCCACCGTATGCTCGTCGGCACGGGCGTTTTTGAAGCCGTGGCTTTTAAGGAACTCGTAGGCTTCATCAAAGTCACGAACGTTCATCCGCATGGTGGTCATGTCCTGGGGCATGGATTCCACCCGCGCCACGTCCACGTGGAAGGTTTTTCCATCCTCGCCGGTGTATCTCATGCGAACGCTGGAAATGTCCTCATCATTGATGTTGTCCACCTTGTGGCGGCGCTCAAAGCCAAGCTCCTCAAACAGCTTGATGATCTCATCCGCGTTTTTGGAAAGGATCATGGGGTTAAAGGTTGTGATGGTCATGGGATATTCCGCCTTTGATAATATATTCGCAACGGTTCAGCCGCCGGAACAGCAAGTCCGCAATCCCGCCATTCGCCGGGCTGAACGGTTGCTTTGCACATTGATTGATCAGATTGACAAGCTGATTTATGTCCTTCCGCGGCTTTTTTTGTTCTCATATTTTCCCCTGATCGCCAGGCCGATCGTTCCGTCAGAGATCAGAGCGGTAACATATCCCGCGAAACTGAAGTCAAACCCAATACTTATCATATTTAAGATCGCCAAAACCAGCTTTAAGCCATCCGCCGCCAGAAGTATGTAGAAGAGCATCCATGTCTTTTTCTCTCCGAGATCTTTTCCGCAGGCCAGAAGGAGAAGAAGGATGATTTTGCAGGCATTGAGGACACTGATGATGAGCATCCACGTATTGACGCGATAGAAACGAAGGTCAATACAGATCGTCAGCACACATACTGCAACATTCAGGATCAAAAACAGTTTATTATATACAGCCGCCCGCTTGGTATAACCCTTTATCAGGTACAAAGTACCCACGATGAGCATAGCCAGGATCACCAGCATCAGGAAAACGTTCGCCAGGCTTGAAAATCTTTCGGTGCCGGCAGCAGCTTTGCTGAATTCGATGATGAAATGCACGGTGCCGCCGACCGTGCCGATCACCATCGCCGCCATCAAAGTCAAATGAATAACAGTCAATGCGTTTGTTTTTTTCATATAAATCACCATGCCTGTGCGGAGCAGGCACAAACGGGATAAAAAACGGAAGCCGCAAATATTTACCGTTTTCCCGAATAAGGTGTTTTTGGTTCACCGTTGATTGGTTCTATAATTCTCTCTTGACAAGCTGGAAATTTATTGCTTCAGCGCTGCTGGGACGCGTTCCAAATGTTTCATACACCAAGGAAAGATAAACATCACATAGAACATCTGGATAAAGCAGGATGTGATCGTGCCGCCCGCGCTGGGAATCTAGCTTTTGACCAAGGGTATCAGGATCAGGCTGACGGCATAATAGCTTAGAAGCCCGGTCGTGAGCCTTGTTATCCTCGTCATCATTGAGACATCAGTTGAAAAGTCAATATACCGCTTTTCCAAAATCCAGCCTGTCAGAAAGCCAATACACCAACCGACGCCTTTGTAAGTGTCGTTGGCCATTTTTGCTCCATCTACCAGCAGCTTACCCGCCGCGTCATAATCCACCGGATAGGACTTAACTGCGGCAAATACCGCAACAGCGACAGCGACAGCGATACCGGCACACATCACCAGTATGTCTTTTCCCGGATTCTTATCTACCCATGCAATCAGCTGGACAGTCAGCCACATAACGAGCAGTCCTGCCCCAACGCCCACCAAAATGTCCTGAGGCGTATGCACACCCAAATAGTTGCGGCTGAATGCGATGAGCGCAACAATAACACCCAACGCAATACGAAGCCCTTTGGAGAGCTCCTTGCGGATCGCACCACCGCCGTATCTTCTGCTGTATCAAAGGTAATGTTCTTGTATTTCTTCATCGTTTCTTCGCTTCCTCCATTCCAAAACCACCATATTTACGGCCACCGAGTTCGCCGGTTTCTTCCTAAATCCGTTAATACAGAATAATTATACTTGACATATTTTTCCCCCCCACATTTATAAAAAAAAGATTGGATTCATTCAGAAGATTCAGGAAGAAGTATTCTCCCGACTCGTCATACAGATCGCCGGTGAACATCAAGCTCCGAATCGTGCGGATATAACTGGGATGGAGCATCTGCTTCCCGATGTATGGATTTGGCCAGTCGTTTACAATCAGCAATCCCATTTTTATTTTCATTTAGGTTGCATTATAGCAATCCGAGCCTGGCGGGAAAAGGGGACGTTTCAGAATGAAACCCCTTTTTTCGCGCCTTCCCTTGTGCTTTGGCCTTGTAGCGGCTATACTTTCAGTAAACTACAGAAAGGAGTGCGATACGCCATGATGAAGCCCTTCGGAGAGACGCTGCGCCGTCTCAGGATGGAAAAAGGACTGTCGCAGCAGCAGCTGGCTGACAGGCTTCATATGGAACGCTCCAGCTACTCCAACTGGGAGGCCGGGCGGCGCATACCGGATGCGGCAATGATTTCCAAAATCGCCAAAGCTCTGGGCGTGGACCCTGCCGTTCTGGTGTCCGCCTCAGAGAGTCCCGATGAAGCCCCAAACGTCCTGATGCTGGATGACGAAAACATCATCCTTGACGGCGGCCTGCCCGTTTTGCGGGAGGCTCTGCCAGGTGCAAAGGTTTTTGGCTTTACAAAGCCGTCGCAGGCCGTGGAGTTTGTTCACAATCATCCTGTGTCGCTTGCTTTTTTGGACATTGAATTAGGAAAGGTCAGCGGTTTTGACCTTTGCCGGGAGTTCATACGCATAAGACCGCGCGTCAACGTGGTCTATCTCACCGCGTATCGAGAGTATTCCTTCGACGCCTGGGACACCGGTGCCTGCGGCTTTCTGCTCAAGCCGCTGGAAGCGGAGGCGGTGCGCAAACAGCTTCTTCATCTGCGCTATCCCGTGGGAGGGCTGCTGTGATGGGGTGGTGGGATTATCTGGTACTGGCGGCGGCGGTCCTGTTCGGGATATTCGGACTGGTATTGACCTTTATCGCCCGGGACGTGGACCGCTGGCCAAGGCGGCTTTGTATCGCCATCTTTTCCACGGCGGTGGCCAGCGCGGCGCTCGATCTGCTGGTAAGTACCGCAGATCAGCTTCCTCCGCCGCTTCTTCAAGCGCTCTTTCTCGTCGATACGCTGATCACCCCGATCCCATCGCTGCTGGTGTTTGCCTATTTCCTCGACTGCTGCGGAGAGGACTCCCGAAAGAGCCCGGTTATGCGCGTCCAGTGGGCGCTGGGCGTGGCGATGGTGGCAGCCGGAATTGTGGGAGAACTGAGCGGAGAGTTCGACGTCGCGCCAGAGGGCAAGATCCGGGGTGGTTCTTGGCTTGTCCTTTCTATTTCGCTGAGTGTGGCGATCTCGGTCGTCTGCTTCGCCGCGCTGATCCGAAGGCGGAAAAAACTGACAAAGCTTCATCGGGTCATGTTCCTGATCTGTTTCATTTCCTCCGCCACGTTCAAAATCATTCTTGTGGAGATGTATCTGATAGGCGGGCTGATCCGGCGCTATGTGGAGCAAAAGGAGGAGGCGGCACGGCAGCGGACCCAGGTGGCCGTCCTGCAAATGCGGCCCCATTTCATCCACAACACGCTCATGAGCATCTATTACCTCTGCGCCCAGGATCCGCAAAAAGCGCAGCGGGTCATTCTGGATTTTTCCCGGTATCTGCAAAGCAACTTTACCGCCATCGCCAAGGAGGGCACGATCCCCTTTTCGGAGGAACTGGAGCACACGAGGGCGTATCTCGCGGTGGAGCAGGCGCGTTATCAAGGGCAACTGTTCGTGGAGTTTGACACGCCGAACACGTTTTTCCGCATCCCTGCATTGACGCTCCAGCCCATCGTGGAAAACGCCGTCAAGCATGGTCTGGACCCGGATCTGGAACCGCTGTACGTCACCGTCACCACGGAGGACACAGACGGCGGCGTTCGGCTCACCGTGGAGGACACCGGCCCCGGCTATGCCCCGTCCGATGAGGACGCGCCCCACTTTGCCCTCGATAATATCCGCGAGCGGCTGAAAACCATGTGCGGCGGTACGTTGGAGATTGAGCCGCGCGAGGCGGGCGGAACAAGGGTAACGATTTTTGTGCCCGGACATAAAAAATGACCTTGCGCCGCCGAGAAGAAAGATACGGACGCTTTATGTGTCATTCCTCTTTCCGTGGCATATGAAGCAAGCAGAAACAGCCACCGGAAAGGGTTATTGATAAAAGCTTCGCAAGAAAAAAATCAAAATAAAGAAAGGAGGATTGTTATGAATACGATTACTTATGTATTAATCGCGGTTGCATTGCTCGCTGTTTTGGTGGGAGTCGTTATCACCGTCAAGCGCAACAACGCCATCCTACAGGGGGGCATTGAGACGGATGCGGTAGTGTCCCGCATTAAAGAAAACGAGACACGGAACGACGACGGCAGCCGGCAGACGCACTACACCTACTATGTCCAGTATCAGACAGAGGACGGACAGACGGTGGAAGCAAAGCTTGGTAAAGCTCCCTTGCGCATCGCCGTAGGAGACCGACTGCGCATCAAGTATCTGCCTGAAAAGCCCAAGTATGTGATTCCGGCATAGTTGCGGAGCTGTCCCCTGACGCGCAATCAATCAAAACCAATATATTCGGAGGAACAATCAATGAAGTATGAGATCAAAGGCGAGCCCATGCCTGTTGTGGTCTGCCAACTCCAGAGCGGCGAAACGCTGAACTGCGAGGCCGGTTCAATGAGCTGGATGACGCCCAACATGCAGATGGAGACCAGCGGTGGCGGAGCCGGTAAGATGTTCGGCCGTCTCTTCTCGGGCGAGAGCATGTTCCAGAACAAGTACACAGCTCAGGGAGGAGACGGTATGATCGCCTTCGCCTCCAGCTTTCCGGGCTCAATCCGGGCGGTTGAGATCGACCCGAGCCATCCTGTGGTCATTCAGAAAAAGGGTTATCTTGCCTCTGAGACTGGGGTGGAGCTGTCGGTGTTCTTCCAGAAAAAGGGCATGGCTGGCTTTTTCGGCGGCGAAGGCTTCATCATGCAAAAACTTTCAGGCCACGGCATAGCCTTCTTGGAATTTGACGGCAGCACGGTGGAGTATGACCTGTCCGCCGGACAGCAGCTCATCGTGAACACTGGCAATGTTGCCATGATCGACGCCACCTGCTCCATCGACGTGCAGCAGGTGAAGGGCGTGAAGAATATCCTCTTTGGCGGTGAGGGTCTCTTTAATACGGTCATCACCGGTCCGGGCAAGGTCATCCTGCAGACCATGCCTCTCAGCGGCTTTGTGTCCAACATCGCCCGCATGCTGCCCACCAAGAACGGGAATTGATCCGAAAGGATTTGTTCCAATATAGAGACATTCAATTATAGGAGGAAAAAAAAATGAGTCTCGAAAAAAGTCAGAAAATCGTGAAGGTGCTTGGTATTCTCAGCATCATCGGAGCCGTTGCGAGCTTCATCGTCGCCCTCGGCATGTTCGGCCTCGGCGGGGTTGGGGTTGCCAACATGGATAGCTCCAATAGCGACGCGGTCCAGGGCGCCGGTATCGTGTTCGGCCTCGGCATCGTTATGCTGGTGGAGGGCGTGATTAGCCTGATGCAGGGCATTTTCTCTCTGCGGGCCGCCAAGGACGCCTCCAAAGCCCAGCCCCTGTGGATCATCTCCATCATCGGCGTGGTGCTGGCCGTGTTCAGCGTGATCAGCAGCTTTACGAGCGGCGGACAGGACGTCCTCACCGAGATCTTTTCCCTTATTATCAGTTGCTTCACCTTCTACCTGGCCAACAACATTAAAAAGCTCGGCCGATGATCCCACCCTGGCTGCGTGCCGGAGGCATCTGTTCCTTTGCTGGTGTTATGGCCCGGGCGGAACATACATACCAGAAACTGGAAACCGCAGCTGCTGAAAACAGTTGCTGCGGTTTCCCTGTTTTTATTGGGCGCTAAGTGTGTTAAGAAATATCCCCTTTCACTCGCTCATTTCTTTTTTAATGGGGGCGTATGCCATGAACGTAGTCTGCGTAGAGCGGGACATTATCCAGCACGGACACATGAAACACGAGGTAAAGCGGATCGTGCCCGACGCCCGCGTGACCGCCTGCCGCAGTCCCTACAAGGTGAAGGAGATTGTCGAGACGGAGGGCTGCGACGTGCTTCTCACCGGCATCGACATGGGCGCGGGCAAAACCGAGGGCATCCGACTGGCGCGAGAAATCAAGGAGATCAATCCCCGCGTCAACATTATTTTCGTCACCGTTTGCGGCGAGTGGGAGCATGCGGAGGAGATCTTCCGGCTTCGGGTCAGCGGCTACGTCCGCAAGCCCTATAAACCGCAGCAGCTTGCGGAGGAATTTGCCAATCTGCGGTATGCGACATGAAGATACGGGAAAAGAAATGGAACGACTGCCACTTTCGCGGCAGACGCCTGCGGCGCTTTTTCTACGCGCACCCGGAGCTGTGGGGCTTGCTTACCGCCCTCGCGGTAACGGCGATAGCAGTCGTCATGGCACTTACAAATCTCTGAACGGAGGGAAACACGATATGCGCAAACAAATCAGCCCGCTGGCAAAGCCGCCGAACAGGTATAGAAGGCTCATCGTATTTGCGTACGCAAATACGGTTTACAGGAACCCGTAAACCGATGACCTCTCGTCACCTGCAAACCGTATGCAATTGCCGCCCGAACAGGCGACGTGAATGGAGAATTTTGAATGAAACAGAAAACAGGAAGCCCCACGGCATCACCGTGACTGTCACCGACCCGGCAACGGGCGCGACCGTGAAGTACGGCACGACGGCGGGAGCGTATACCATCGACGCCAGCCCGACGCAGACCGAGGCGGGAACTTTGACCGTCTATTACCAAGTGACGGCAGATAACTACACCGCCTACGCCGGCAGCGCCACCGTGACCATCGGGCAAAAGCTACCGAAAATTGTGAGTATTCGTGATAATGCGTCCAATTCGTGCACTTTCACAAAAAATATGTTTCAGAAACGTAATAATTTGTCCATCGCTTCCGCCCGCTCATTTTACGACTGGCTTTACCCCCTGATGCAATCGCACCGACACCTGCATTCAAGCGGAGTGCAGGTTTCTTTTGCTTTGCCTGCCGTTCTACGAATTGTGAACAAGCTGTAATTTTGCTAAACCCGCGCACATTTGTGGCAGGTCTGATATAGTGCCATGATCGGAGGTTTGTCTCCGGGATTATTTTTTACAATGGAAGAGGAGGAGAACTGTCATGAAAAAGAAACTGCTTGCCGCCCTGCTTGCCGTTGCCTTTGCGTTGAGCCTTGCGGGCTGTGGCTCGAAGACTGCGGAGACAAACCCCGCCCCCGCGCCGAGCGAGAGCGTGACGCCCGAGAACACGCTGGAGCTGGAGTCCACTGCCGTGACGCTCGACCGCGCGACCGCGACCGAAAACGCCTGCGAGGACATCGGTGTGACCTTCTATCTGCCCGCGGCGTATGACGAGGCGAAGGGCGTCGTGGACTTAAGCTCCGACGGCATAAGCTGCGGTGAGGGCGTCTACTTTGCCTCCTGCGATTACCACGGCTTTACGATGGACTGGTACAACGAGACCTTCGGCGGCGACGACTACTCCGACGAGGATGTCCAGAAGTACTATGATTCGACGGTCAATCTGTTCACGCTCCTCGGTATCGACGGCGGCCGCGGCGCTTCGGAGGCGGCGGAGGCCTACAACGAGGCGTATGGCGAGGAACTCGTATCCGCGGAAGATCTCACCGAGCTCAAAAAGTCCGGCGACATTACCTACTTCCGCGTCGCGGACGATGCGGAGAACGTCAAAAACCTTGAGGGCGAGTTCGTGGACGAATACATGGCGCTCGCCGCCTACACCGACGCGGTCCTGGACGCCGCCGAGTTCTACGAGCCGGCCAGCATCTTTAGCGGGATCGACGGCCAGCAGGTCTCCTTCGTCGCCAAGGACATCAACGGCAACACGGTCACGAGCGACGAGCTCTTCTCCCAATACGACGTGACGATGGTCAACGTCTGGGCGACCTGGTGCCACTGGTGTCTGGTCGAGCTGCCCGAGCTGCAAGAGATCAACAACCGCCTCGCGGACAAGAACTGCGCGATCATCGGCATCCTCGGCGACGGCACCGACGAGGAGACGATCGCCCTCGGCAAGAGCCAGCTTGCGGAGGCGGGCTGCACCTACCTGTGCCTGCTGCCGTTCGACGGCTGGGAGGACATCTTCCCGATGACCGCGGGCTGGCCCACGTCCTTCTTCTTTGACCGCACCGGCAAGATGATCGCCGAGCCGACCGTCGGCGCGGCGGTGGACGAGTACGAGGACAAGATCGACAGCCTCCTCGCCGGCGGCGACGCCGGGACGGCGAACGCGGCCGCGAGCAGCGAGAGCGCCTACCGCATCTTCGTCGTCGACACCGCGGGCAATGCGATCGAGGGCGCGATGGTCCAGTTCTGCACTGCCGACACCTGCAAGGTCGCCGCGACCGACGCGAGCGGCTGCGCCGCGTTCGCCGATCCCGAGGGCGTCTACGAGGTCCATGTGCTCAAGGCGCCGGACGGCTACAAGCCCAACGAGACGCTCTATCACACGTCCGAGACCTACGGCGACCTGACGATCGTGCTTGAGAAGGCATAATGCGCATGAACACAAAGAAGCTCCTGCTGCTCGCGCACGCCGCGCTCTGCGTGCTCGCCGGGGCGCTGCTGATCGCCGGGGCACTGGGCATCTACCGCGACGGCGCGGCGCGGCGCACGCTTGACCCCGCGGCGGATATTTACACCGCGGAGGGCGTCGCCGCCGCGGCAAAGCGCGCGCTGCCGGCGGTCGTGCTCGCGCTCGCCGCGGCGGTTGCCTGCGCCGCGCTCGGCGTTAAGGACGAAAACCGGATCGCAAGGCAGGCGGTCGACCGTGACCTTCGCGAGAGGGCGGGGGAACCTGAGCGCGCGAAGACGCTGCGGCTCGCGCTGCTGCTCCTCGCGCTGGGCTTCCTCGTGCTCGGCGTCTTCAACGGCAGCGCGCACGACGTCTTCGTCAAGGCGTCGCGCATCTGTACCGAGTGCATCGGCCTCGGGTAAGGAGGGGCCGGCTTGGAACAGACGAATGTGAAAGAAGAGAACTGGTGGGCGTCCCACAGGCCGAGCAGGCGCCGCATCGTCCAACTCTACTGCGCGCTGTTGTACAACGCGCATCTGCGCGGCTTCGCCGAGGGGAAAATCTTCACAGGCAAGGCCAAGACGGTCTGCGTGCCGGGCTTTAACTGCTATTCCTGCCCCGGCGCGGTGGGCGCCTGCCCGCTCGGCTCGCTGCAAAACGCGCTCGGCTCGCTCGACAAGCACGTCGGCTTCTACGTGTTCGGCATCCTCCTGCTCTACGGGATGCTGCTGGGCAGAACAATCTGCGGCTGGCTGTGCCCCCTGGGGCTCATCCAGGAGCTGCTGGACAAGCTGCCGACGCCGAAAATCAAAAAGAGCCGCTTCACCCGCGCGCTCACATATCTCAAATATGTGCTGCTCGCCGTCTTCGTCGTCTGCGTCCCAATCTACTACGGGCTTGCGAAGGGCGTCCAGGTGCCGGGCTTTTGCAAGTACATCTGCCCGGCGGGCACGCTGGAGGGCGCGATGGGCATGCTGCCGAAGAACTCCGAATGGCTCTCGATGCTGGGGCCGATCTTCACGCGCAAGTTCGTCATCATGGTCCTCATCGGGCTTGCCTGCATCTTCTGCTACCGCGCGTTCTGCCGCTTTCTCTGCCCGCTCGGCGCGATCTACGGCATGTTCAACCAGCTCTCGCTGCTCGGCGTCAAGGTCGATACCGCGCGCTGCAACAGCTGCGGCGCCTGCGTGCGCGGCTGCAAAATGGACGTCCGGCACGTCGGCGACCGCGAGTGCATCCACTGCGGGGCGTGCGTCGAAAAGTGCCATGCCGGCGCGCTCTCGATGCAGGGGATCGGCGCGAAGCGTGCGGTCCGAGCGGGGATGGCGGCCGTGCTCGTCCTCGCGCTGGCCTGGTTCAATTTCCTCGACCCCAGCGTCCGCGGCGGCGCGGCTGCGGCGGCTGAAGTCACCGAACAGGCGGAACAGAGCGGGCAGCAACAGCCCGAAGAGCCTGCCGAGAGCTGGGAGAGCGACGCGCCGGTCGGCTGGGAGCCCGGCAAGCAGCTCGCGGACTTCACGGTCGAATGTCTCGACGGCGGCACGTTCCATCTCGCCGACACGCGCGGCAAGGTAACGGTTATCAACCTCTGGGCGACCTACTGCGGCCCCTGCGTCGGCGAACTGCCGCACTTCGACGCGCTGCAAAAGGAGCACCCGGACGACCTTGCGATTCTCGCGGTGCACGCGAGTCTGACGACCGAGGACGTGAAGGCGTTCGTCGACGCAGGCGGCTGGGACCTCCTCTTCGCGATCGACGACGAGCAGGATACGGTCTTCGGCGTCGTCAACGGTTCGCTGGCGCTGCCGCAGACAATCGTGCTCAACCGCAAGGGAGAGGTGATCTTCAACCGCGTCGGCTCGGTGACGGACGAGCTGCTCGCGCAGCTCTACGAGCAGGCGAGCGAGGGATAATATCGTGGTATGCACCCCTTTTTCGAACTATCTTTTCGAAAAAGGGGTGCAAATCGTTCCGGGAAGCCACAAGATTACTGGCTTTCCGGATTTTCGAACTTTTGAAGGAGAGAATTGAAACCGTAAATATAATCAAAAATAATGACCGCATCATCGATTCGAAACTGCTGGTGCGGCGCGTGTACGGCGATTGGGTTTCGCATAGAAGTTCTTCGCCGTTTTGCTTTGCAATTTATTGACACCGCACACCGCTTATGCCATAATGTGCTTGCCCCAAGCGGGCGCATCATACAAATGAAAAGGATTTCACGCACACATGGGAAAGAAAAGCAAGAGCAAGAAGATGGCCGCCGAGAATAAGGTGAAAGTGACCGAAACAAAGATTGTCGCAGAGCAGGCATCCACGCCCGCTGCGCCTGTTGGGGAAAAGCTCGTCGTGGCTGAGGCACCCGAGGTCAAGGCAGAAGCTCCGGCTCCCGCGAAGAAGCCTACTGCAGCAAAAACCGAGGCGAAGAAAAAAGCTTCTCCTGCAAAAATGGCCGCAAAGCCCGCGCCTGTTGTTGACAAGCCCAAGGCAAAGCCCGGTCGCAAGCCGATGACCGCCGAGGAGAAAGCCGCACGCGCCGAGGAAAAGAAAAAAGCCGTGGCGGTGAAACCCGCGATCTTTGTTCAGTTCCGCGGTGTAGAGGCTACCACCGATGAACTGGTTGAGCGCGCCAGGGCCGCGTTCAAGGCGGAGCATAAGCGTACCGACGTCGAGCAGATCAAGATGTATGTCAAGCCAGAGGACAACGCCATGTACTACGTCGTGAACGACAAGTTCATGGGTAAGGTCGATTTTTGAATATAAGAAAGCAGCGGCGACGCGGGATACACCTTGTACCCAGCGCCGCCGCGTTAATATGGTTCCTTATGCCGCCTTTGCTTCCTTGTTCGCGCGAAGTCCTCTTGCGCGGATCGTCAGCTCCTGTGAGAGCAGCTTCAAATCGCCGAACTCGTCGTCGAGCCCGTCCAGCTCGCGCCGGAGAATCGCCTCATAGTGGCGTTTCTTTTCCTCCAGCGCCTCAATCTTCAACACCCAGCGCTCCAGCGTCGAGGCGCTGCGGCTGCCGCTCTTGATGAGATAGTCCGCGCGTTCCTGATACTCCGCGATCTCCTTCTTGACCGCGAGGTAGAACTCCTCCGTCATCTTGCCGCGCTGCTTGGCATCGTCGACGATGTAGAAGCTGTTCGCCGTCAGGGTCTTGTCGTTGCGGTTCCGATTGCTCAGCTCCTCGATGAAGCTCTCAAACGTGTCCACCTTTTCCATGGTGTGCTTTGGCACAAAATAGAGGTGCCCGTTGATGCTCACCTTGGTCGCCTCCAGATAGCGCAGATAGTTCTGGCAGATGGTTTCCACCTGCTTGCGATTGGCGCACTGCTGATACAGCTCGAACAAATCTTCCGCCCGGTGGCAGAAATCCAGCGTATCCACGTCATCATCCTGCGTCACGTCATCGTAGCCAAAACTCTGATCCGCCTTATCGTAGTGCAGGTTTGCCAGCTTGCGGTACTGGTTGGTATGCAGGTTGAGCGTCTCCTTCACCAGCTCGCGGGAGAGTTTATCGGTCGCGCGCTTGTTATCACGGCAGTAAACCTCGCAGATGTTCTGCTCGCCCCCGTGCCGGACGGTGATCCGTTCGCGGATATCGCCCGTGGCGCTGCGGAAGGCGTCCGATACAGAAAGGCGGCTGCCTCCCTTGTAGTCGACGCCGAGGATGTTCTCGCAGAGGTCGGTGAGCTCCTGCCTGTCCACCAGAATGTTCGCAAGGGAAAAGTACAGGAACTTCCCCAGCACATGCGCCTCGTCGCCCGAAGCGGTGCCGATGATGTCCTTCCAGTTATTCTCCATGCTCATTCAGTCTCCTTCTCTCTTTTACGTCATGTCAACGCTTATAAGCGTCGCATCCAGATTCTTTGCATTTTTCGGCTTTTCTGCTACCGTCCGGTTTCAATGCCTTACAATCCGGACTGCACGGGATGTTTTCGTCCAGTTTGCAGGGCGATGTGCAGTCGCAGCATAATTGCCCACACCAAAGCTCATGCGCCATAATTCAGACTCCTTCCGCATTTCTTCGTTCCCACAATAGTCTCTGATAATCCATTTCCTCTTCGCAAACGCCAATTCCGCCGTTACACTCCCCCATTGCAGCTTTCCAGCGCTCCGCGCATTTCATACAGGGGTCGGCAAGTCCTGGTATCTGCTTTAGCTTGGAGCCGCCTTTCCACGCGCCCGATCTTTTCAGTTCATCGTTACTCACATCTGTTCTCCTATGTGTGGATGGCATAATAGGCGTTCGCCATGTCGCTCTGACCGTGCAGGATCAACCCTCCGCAGATGCCCTCGCGCTCGCCGAACATCTCCCGAAAAGAAAAGCTGTACGGCACGAAGTCGTTGAAAAAGCGTATCTCGGTCGCGTTGCGGTAATGGAAGTTCCTGCTGAGGAAGCGCGCCAGCTTTCGCCGGACAGCCAAGTTTTCCACGGCTTTCTTCAAGTTCTGCGTGTCAACAAACACATATTTCGGTGAAAAGCTGTCCTTGAGCGACAGCACCGCCCATTCCTCGCGAGAATCCCCCCTGCCGCCGTGCTCCGCGAACTCCATCAGCGGCTTAAACGGAAGGCAGACGATCTGCAGCCAGCCGGCAACGGAATTGTCGCAGCTATGGCAGTTCAGCCAGAAAAAGCGGATCATCACACGATCCTCCGCTTCCCGGCAGATCTCCGCAAAGCTGTTGATATCGCAAGCCACTACATAGTCCTGCGTTCTCAGCTTCAGAAGATTATCGCGCAGGATATAGAACTCGTGCGGAGACTTTTTCCGTTTGTTGATCGTCCGAAAGCATACGCAGTTTTCTATCGCTCTTGCTTTGATCAGCACTCTGTTGTCCATACCGCCGCCCTCACGCCTTTTCGGCATACTTACCGTGGTTCAGAGCATTGATGATCTCATTGATTGTTTCATCGTCGTCCCACGCCACGGTCAGCGTATCATAGCTGCCTTCGCCGTTTCGGACGATAATGTCGATTTGTCCGCGCAACATCGTAAAACTAAGGTCATTGCGCTGTGCGCACACGATTGCCAGATTTCCCACCTGTTTCATGGACAATTCCTTTCCTACATCGCGGCAACACGGCTGAGGAAGTAGTCATCCACTCCCTTGTATGCCGGGTTCCACGTGTATTTTGAGTATTTGAGGTTCGGTATCTTCATCACTTCTTTGCGCATGGCAAGGATGCCGTTTCGCACCTGCGGATTCACCATCTGATCCATGTCCATCGCCTCCACGACCTCCGTAACGCCAAGCTCTTCCAGCGTCTCACGCAGTCCGTGGGTTGCGTTGACGCCGCCCGTGCAGACAAACAGCGCGTCCTTTGCAAGAAAGCTCGCCACGTCGCCCTTGAGCGGGCCTTCCGTGATAAAAGCGCGTCTCCGCGTGCGGTCGCCGGTGACGTGAACCCAGGAATAGCTCCGTGTGCCATTCGGAAGGTGCTTGTCGCGGCTGGAAAGCCAGCGGTATTTGCGTTTGGGATTATTCTCGCCGTCCAAGCGGATCTTCAAGCCCTGGATCAGCCCGTCCTTATCCCGAACCGGGATCAAAAAGCCACTCGGCCCCGCGAGCGTCCACTCGCCGTATCGCATGTAAAAGCCCGGAATGCCGAGCAGGTCGTGATCCATACGCACCAGCCTTGCCAGCAGGCGACGGTCCGCTTCGCGCTCCGGCATGGATTTGTATCCGTTTTCCGCGATGCGTTCATCGCTCAGCCCCCGCTCGCGGAGATTGGCACGGTGACGGTCGGAGAGCGTCAGGAAGGACAGCATCTCCTCATACACCGCGCTGCGCTCCGCGAGAGCGGCAGGCTGGCGCTCGTTGTATTTCGATTCCGGCTGAACAGGCATCAAATAAGTATTGCTGCCGCCCGCCAGATCATGATAGGCCTCTTTGGTCGATATCTTCTTCACGTTCGCGTACAGCGTAACACTGTTGCCGTGCGCACCGCAAAGATTGCACCGATACACGTCCATATCCGTGTTGAGGCTCAAATGGTACTTTCCCCGCCCGTGATCTCCGCAGAAGGGGCAGCTTGCCTCAACTTCCGTCCGCCCAAGCGTCCGGTCGTTGAGGACAAGCCCGCACCGTCTGGCGGCGTCCACAATGGGGATTTTTTGAAATTGCTTTGCCAAGCGGCGCTCCTCCCTTCCGCGAGAATGGAAATAGGATTATGCCGCTTTTGGCATCTGCTGCGTCGGTTTGACCGGGCTGATCGACAGCGGCGCGCCATGTACGCACTTCGCCATGATGACCTGCCCAGTGGGGGTAACATTGGCGAGGTCGTCCACGGACTCCATGTTGTCGATGAACTGCGGGTAATTACGCCCCGTCAGCCTCTTGATCAGCTCCGACACCTCCATGCCTGCGCGGATCTTCTCGGAAAGCGAGAGTCGGTCGTAGCGTCGGCCGATGTAGGTGAACCGGAACGTGTCCTTGACCTCGCCCGTGGTCTTCACCACATCGTAGAGCGAGATCTCCACGCGGTTCATCTTGAGGCTGGAGAGCAGCAGCTCCGTACGCTTCGCCATATACTGCGCGGCGTCGGAGATGAGCTTCTGCTTCGCCGCGATCTGTGCTTCGACCTCCCTGATCCTCTCGTCGAAGTCCTCCGGCTCGGCGTTGACGATCAGCATGGCCGCGGCATACTCCGCGTTTTTCTGCTCCAGCTCCGCTTTGCGCTCGTTCAGGCGCTCATACTCCTCCGTGGAAAGCGCGCCGCACTCCGTTTCGGCAGACACAGCGCGGATCTGTTCCGAAAGCGTCTCCAGCTCCGCCTTGCGCCGCTCGCCTTGCTGCGCGGCGGCGTCCAGAAGCTCCTTGCGCCGCCTTTCCAGCTCCGCGATTCCGTCCTGCATGGTCTTGAGATCGTCCGCTTGAAACTGCCGGAAGGTCGTCTCGGTCTTCTGCTCCAACGCGTTCAGCTCGTCGAGCTGCGCCTTGCGTTCCCTGCCCTCGGCAAGCAGCGCATCCACAGACTTTTTGAGCTCCTCTCGGACCGCGGGCAGTTCCTTTTCCGTCACCGCGCGGCGACAGGTCGGGCAGACCGTTCCCGCCTCGAAGCCTTGCAGCAGCGCCGCTTCTCGCTTATAACGGACGGCGAGGTCCTTGACCTTTGCCGTCGCTTCCGCAATGGGGGAGGCATATTTGGGCGCGTACTGCTCCGCGCCGCGCTCGCCCAGCTTTTTGTGAAGCGCCTTCAGGCCCTCGTCGATCTCGGTTGTATTCGCAGCCTCAGGGGCTTCCCTTGCCAGCTCCTCATACCGCGCACTTATCTCTGTCAGCCGCTCCTGCGCTTCCGCGATCCCGGCTCCCGCAAGGCGTTTTTCTTCCAGCTCCTTGATCTCACTCTCAAGCGCGGCGGTTTCGTTCAACAGGCGGTCGGCGGTTTCCCGTGCCTCGCGCTTCTGCGTTTCCGTGAGATCCTTCTTGCCGGTGAGGTAGATGACTGTCTCCTCCAGCTCGCGCTTTTCCTCGCGCCGCTTCTTGAGGTAGGTTTCGGGCGAAAGGATCTCCTCGTCCTTCAGCGTTTCCCGCACGCTTTTACTGAGCATGGACAGCACCGTTTCGTGCGGGATGCCCGGCAGGTAGCGCTCCAACAGCTTCCGTCCGTCGTCCCCCAGCTCCTCGATGAAGTACAAGGGGTTGAAGACGGAGAGGAATACGTCCTTTTCTCCGAACATCTCATTGAGGTCGGTTTGACGCAGCTCACGTCCGTCGCAGAGGATCGTTACGCGGTCGTTGTGGCGCTCCCGCGTCAGAAGATGCTCCGCGCCATCGTCGGCAACAAAGCGCATTGACACGGAAAGATCCTTGCCGCCGTCGGCGTAGAGGCGGTCGATTCCCGCCTCGCCGAAGAACGGCTTACCCGTAACGGCGAACGCGATGGCGTCCGCCACGCTGGATTTGCCGCGGCCGTTGCCGCCAGTGACGATGGTCGGATTGCCGAACTCCGCCGTCACAGTCTCGCCATAGCACTTAAAGCCCGAAAAGCTCATTCCCGTGATCTCAAATTTCTTGATAGCGTTCATAATTCCTCCCACTCTCAGCTATTTCCGTTTCCGGCTTACCGAACGCAACGCCGGTAAAGCACTCCGCGTCAAGGACGTATTCCCCCTGTTTCCAGCGTCGCTTCACAAGATCAAGCGCATCGTCAAGGGCGTTCGCCTCGACCGTCACCCGCTTTTGCAGCGTTTCCCTGATTTCGATGACAAATTCCATGCTGTCCTCCTGCCTATGCCGCCTGTTCGCCGGCGGGCATGAGCTTGTAGCTCTTGAGCATATAGAACGCGACGGTTCCCTGCTTTTTCAGTTCCAGCTTCACTTCGCTCAACTCCGTTCCCTGTGCAAGATCCTCCGTCACCGTTGGGTAGAACGCACGCATCTTCTTGCCCTCCGTATTGACGATTTCCAACGACATACACTCCTGCGTCATGCCGGGCTGGATGGTCGCGGATACGATCTTGTACTGCCACTGTGGGCGCACGGGGAAGTTCGTCACCTTGCCGCTCTCTGCGGAAGGCGTCTGCTGCGCGGGAGGCGGCGTTTGCCGCGCCGTGGGCTGTGGCTGTTGCTGTTGCCTTTGCGGCTTTTGCTGCGGTTTTACCTCGGGCGCGGGATTACCCTGCGGCGCGGTTTTGTCCGTTTTCGGCGTAAGCTGGGATTGCAGTCCGCCCGGCTGTGCCGGCGCGAGTCCGAGACGCTCCAGCATATCCATGTATGCCTTGTCGAGCTTCGGGCGTTCTTGATCCTTGATGATAAAGCTCTTTCCCTTTTGCTCGATCTGCACCCAGACGGTATTCATCTTGTAGAGCACCCTGCCGATGCCGAACTGTACCGCAGCGCGCTTCATGGAATCGGACAGGCCACCCTTGACCGGCTCAACGTCGGTGTCTTCGGCGCCGTCCCATTTGGTCAGCCACTCCTTGCGATCCTCCAGATAGATGGAAATACCGCACAGCTGTGCTTCCTTCTTATCGCCCTTGTGCCAGGGCTTAAAATCGTTGCGCCAGTTCTCCGGCCCAACGACGTCGTCCAGCCGGTCCTGAATGGCACGGTTGGTCACATACGGCACCGCCAGCCCCTTTGCCTTGTCCTGCGTGGTCACCTGAATGCGCCACTCCAGATCCTCCGGCGCAAAGGGCTTCGCAAGCTCCGTCTGTATCTGCCGATAGTCCTTCTGCACGCTTTCTTACCTTCCTTCCATAAAGTTCTTGAGTGTTTTCCCGTCTGGAATCAGAATGTCCGTGTAGTAATACGCAGGCGTCTTGTCCTTCAGGTGCTCCAGCAGGTCCCGGTAGCCGAGGCCCAGCTTGTTATGACTCATGCTGAACATATCGTCATTGTTGGGCATACGCAGGATGAAATCCGCCAGCGTATCTATGCGCGTCGGATCCCTGTAGGCCGGGAGCGCGTTGTTGCCGGTGCAGATGCCGCCGTCCGTATGTACGTTGGAAAACGGGTAGATATAGGTCGGCGTCTCCGGCGTCAGCCGTTCATCCTTCACGACACAGAGTTTTTTCTCAACCACCTTGCAGCTCTCGTTGTCATAGGAAAACGCGAAGACGAGCCGCGGGAGCGGGAACTGCTCATACAGTGTTCCGTAATAGGTGACGTCGGCGTACAGCTCCGGATAGCGGATGAAATACCGCGACAAGCCATTGCTGAGCGACACGCCGATGCAGTTTTCCGGGAGCAATCCCGAAGTGCGCACCACGGTATCCAAGCGGCTGCCGACAATGCATTTTGCAAAGGTCTCCGGCGTCAGCGACTTGCGCGTGGTCACGCCCACGCCGTTTTTCTGCTCCACAACAAGCTCCCGTCGTCCCGGGGATATGCGTATGACGGTTTCCAACTCACTGTTCATCATGCCGCCTCCTTTGCTTCCGCCCGAACAGCGGGCAGAGCAATGATTTTTGTTTCTTCTTCCATACCAAGCTCCTTTTTTAACCGCTTGATATGACTGGCATAGGCGTCATAGACCTCCAAAAGCCCGCCCGCCACTTCATACATGGAGCAAAACTCCGGGTAGAGCTTGAGTATGATCTTGCACGAGCCGTCGCGCTGGCTGCCATCATAAACATAGTAGCCGTAGGAGTAGTCGTTGAAATGGAGGTCGACTTCGATTGCCCGCTCGATCTCCTTGCGATGCGGGTTCCGATCACGCGATACTCCTATTCTCTCCTCATATGCGTCGCAGAGGCCGTAGAACTCGTTGAGGATGGGATCAAAGAAAACGTAGATATCCTCTCCG
>CACZPK010000009.1 GCA_902783035.1 Oscillospiraceae bacterium | reverse complement strand
TCCGTCAGCTGGTCGAGAGCGTGAAAGTCATCTCAAAGGAAAAGATCCTCGTGACTTTGCAAGGCGGTATTCAAATTGAGCAGGATATTCGGTAAAAATTTGAGTTGAATTAGCACCAGCTATTGCGTATAATAAAGATGGAGAGGAGCGTGTTCCGCTTATGGGCCTGTTGCCGATGGACTTTGACATCCTGCCGCCGTCCGATGACCGTGTATTCAAACTGATTCTTACTTCCCCGGACGCAAAACCCGTGCTCGCCGACTTGATATCGGCGGTGCTTGGGCGCACAGTCTCTGACGTTGTGGTACGAAACAACGAGCTTCCGCCCGAGGATACCGAGGAAAAGGCGGAACGCTTTGACGCCAACTGTGTTCTGGATGACGGTACGCAGGTCGATCTCGAGATGCAGGCCAGCCGCATTCAGGAGGAGACGGACGGCAACTATCAGAACATCAAAGGAAAGAGCATCTACTACCTTTGCGATCTGCATTCGTCGCAGAGCGCGAAGGGGGTACGGAGATACGACAAGCTGGCGCAAACCTATCAGGTGACGTTCTGCTCCTATACCGTGTTTCCTGATCGCTCGGAATTTGTCAACACGTTCAGCCTGCGCCATGACGCGGACAACGAGCTGCTGTCGGACGCGATCCACGTCATATATGTGGAACTGAGTAAGCTGCAGGAAATCATGAAGAAGTCTGTCATGGATATGTCAGACCTTGAGAAATGGGCGGTGTTTTTCCAGTATGCGAGTGAGCCGCAGGAAAGAGAAACGGTCAATGAGGTGATTGCGTCAAAGGAGGCGTTGCAAATGGCAGGAAACCTTTTGATGAGTATCAGCAAAGACGAGCGTGAGCGCGCGGTGTTCCGCAGCCGCAGGATGTATCAGACGGATCGGGCTTCTGACCTGGCGACTGCGGAGGATCGTGGTGAACGTAGGGGAATTGAGATCGGCAAGCGCGAGGGTGTTGAGATCGGCAAGCGCGAGGGTGTTGAGATCGGCAAGCGCGAGGGGGCACAGAATAGCCGCCTTGAAATTGCACAGCGTATGCTCCGCCGCGGTCGGCCAATCAGTGAAATTGTTGAGGATACGGGGCTAAGCATAGAAGAAATTGAAACTTTGAAGAACGGTCTGGACGATTGAGCAAGGGTTGATTTCGATGATAGAAGTAACAGAAGAAGAACGGTTTCGGGCTAAACTCCGCAGCCGCAGGATGTATCAGACGGATCTGGTATCCGATTTGGCAACTGCCGAGGATAGAGGCATTAAGATCGGCAAGCATAACGTGAGCATCGAAATCGCACGAAAGTTGCTCCGGCGAGATTGGCCCATCAATGAGATTGCTGAGGTTACTGACCTTAGCGTTGAAGAGGTTGAGTCTCTGAAGAATGATGAGCATCGGCAGGAATAAATTTGAACGCGCGGTATTCCACAGCCGCAGAAACCTTCAGTAAAATAAAATAACACCGACGAGATAAAGCACAGCTTGGGTTCTCGTCGGTGTTTTGCCTTTTCTGCAAGATGATCGCAATATTGCCCGAAAAGTTGATGGCGCATATGATTTAGTCCAAACCTCAAGACTCACCACAAAGGGCTGAGCGGCATTTTCAACTTTTGCGCGTTGCTTGGTATCTTCATTGAATTGTTGCAAAAATGTCATCCTGCTCTCCGGCTTCGTCTTGCGAGCCATCCTGAGTAGACGGGTTCCCATCGCTGACGGTCCCGACCAGATACGCCTTGGGGGAACGCAGATTACGGATGTTCAGTTTATTGACGTTTGTCTTTTTCTTGCCGTTGTACTCAATGACCATTGCCTCCGCGTAGCCAACTGAGCCGGAGCCGCGCTCTTTGCCGGAGCGGATGATTTGCTTTACGGATACGCTGCCGAGCCGCTCGATGAAAAGAGATTCGTTCAGGCTTTCGCCGTAAACGACAATGATTCTTGTGATCGCGTTCAGCATACAGGCGGAAAGAGAGTTCATATCGCCCTCCCATGTGCTGATGCAAAGGCGCAGTACACGGCTTAAAACGTGATAACCGTATTTGGAATAGATGGCTTCCAGCGCGGAAACCGCGCAGATCATGCCGGGCTGCTTCTTGTTGCCGACCTCCAGATTGAAGGACTTGACCAGATCCCGTATCATCAGCTGGTCACTGTTGCCGGCTTCGATGTTCGCGTTGAAAATCTCATATGGAGCGAGGCGACGGACGTATTTCATCTGATTTGCGAAGATGTCAGCCTCGGCCTGATAGGAGAGATCGTCGTAGATCATGCACCACACAGGCGTTTCACGAGAGCTGGAGGCAAGAGCGACCGTTTCAATCGTGTGCTGACCGTTGAAAACGTAGTTGACGCCGTTGCGGCGGCTGACCTTGACGGGATTGATCTGATTGACGTCAAAGTTGGCTGCGGTTTGAATCACCTGCCCTTCGGACAGTGATCGCTGATAGTCCTGATTGGAGACCAGATTCTTGATGGGAATCAGCTCAAAATGCACATTTGGCACAAACGCGCTATAGTAGAAATTCTGACCGAAGCTCGTTGCCCATTCCTTTGGAATTGCCCGTATGCGCCTGCCGCTTTTGAACAGAGGCTGGGCGGATGCCTCGTCTAATGCCGCGGAATCTCTGACGGGGAGCAGATACGAGTCAAGATAAGCTTCGGAGCGCGCCGTGTTGAAGAGGTAGACGATATCATCGTCTTTCTCGATCAAAGAACCAATGATCCGGTATTTGTACTCGTTTTTCCATCCGAACAGCTCATACAAGGTATCGCTGAAGGCTGCCGCCGCGATGTCCCGAGGGTAATAGTCGGTCCCGTCCCATGTGGAGCACTGGACGGCTCTTCGGTTGTCCTTGTCGGACGCGCGAATGGCAAACTTTCGCTCCAAAGGATTGACCAGAAGCTCGATCATGTTGCGGTCTTTGAACTGGCGGACGCATGCCGCGCTGAACTTGATTTTCCTGTCGTGGAAGGTGACAAAGGGACGCCGGCTCGGGTCGAAGAACTCTGAACGCGCGATCTCAAACCCGCGCAGGTCGAAGTCGCCGGCGGCGACCTCCACGGTATACTCTTCGGGCGCGCCCGCTTCGGAAGCATCTTCGTAGACACTCATGGCAGCGCGCAGGTAATCATCCGCCTTGAAACCGGCCCAACGCGGGTTGACGATCACAAAACCGCGCAAGAAACCGCTGCCGATCACGCGCAGCTCCGGCAAAAACGATTTGTTCCGATACTTCGCGTTGTCCAGCATCTGCTGGACGGCGATGAAATCGTCCCTGGAAATGATGACCTCGTGATGGTTGAGGTAACGGCTTTGCGGCCGATCCCCTTTGTTTTTCCGGGACTTATGGGTGCGGAAGTTGGGCGTAAAGGTCTTCCTTGTGAGCACTTGGCCGCAATGCCTTTCATTTCGGAGCACCTGCACAATGCCGTTGGACGTCCACTTGATGTTGCCCAGATAGGAGCGCCTGCCGAGAGCGATCAGCGTATCGGCGATTTGCTGTGTCGAGTATCCGTAGAGATACATATAGAAAATAAGCTTCACCGTTGGCGCTTCATCCGGATTGACGACAAGATTCCCGCCTTCATCGTGGGTGTACCCTAGCAGCTTCGGCGTCAGCGGGATACCGTTGTCAAGCCGCACTCGCAGAGACGCTTCCATGCTGCGGCTCCTGATATGGGATTCTTCCTCGGCAAGAGTGGCAAGCATGGTGAGCGACATGGAGTTTTCCTGATTCAAGGAAGAAATGCATTCCATTTCAAAGAACACTTCGACCGGGTGCTTCAGCTCCGACAGCTTGCGCACAATGCTGATGCACAGCTCCACATTTCGCGCAAAGCGGGAGACGCTCTTGGTGATAATCAGGTCGATCTTTCCGGCGTAGGCATCCGCAAGCATCTGATTGAATGCGTCCCGATGCGCCAGCGACGTACCGCTGATCCCTTCATCGGAGTATATCTTGACGAGCGTCCAGTTCGGATGACGGACCACGAAGTCCTCGTAATATTTCTTTTGCAGCTCATAGGATGTGGTCTGCTGCACATTGTCGGTTGAAACGCGCACATAGATGGCAACGCGCTGGTTTGTCTCATTGTCCCAATAGTCAATGGGCTTTTTCGCTGGGATGAACTCGTAGTTATTGGGACCGACCTCGGCTCGATACTTTCTGCGTATCCGTTCTTTTTTCCGCTCTTTTTCCTCTCGCTTTTCGTTTTCGTCAGCCATCCTGTAAGGTCCTCGTTTCATCTATCGTGTCGGGAAGTACCTGCCAGTCGGGAGAAGGAAAGAACTCTGGATCGTGCAGGTCGTTTTGGTAGTAGGATGCGAGTGTGAACATATCCTCGGATATGAAATAGATGCCTATCGGCGGAGAATGCGCGGCCAGTATGCGCGCGCAAAAAGACAGTTCATCGATCCTTTTTGATACATTTGACATCTTTCGCGTGAAGATGAGGTCAACTTTTCCGGAATAACAGTCATTGAGCAGCCTGCACCATTCACGCGCGGACTCCATATGCGGAGGAGAACTGCCTTCATCCACATAGAAATCAACCAGCTCCCAGTTTGGGCAAAGGGCGATCGTGTCTCGATACAGCGCCTTATGATGGGAAAGATAGTTGTCATACTTGGTCTGATTGAAGTAGCGGATATAAATGCCTATCTTATAGTGCCTTGCGGGGCTTGGCAGCTCGTGCCGGATGCTGCGAAGCCATGTGAGATGCTCCGCCACCATCCTGGCACGCTCCGCGTCTCCGTCAAACAGTTCTGTGAACGCGGGAGACTGCTCAACACGGCCAAGCTGGCTAAAGATTTCAATTTCATCCATTTTGTTGCCAAACACCTCGCAATTCCACTTCTTTGAAAGAGTATACAAGCGTCCGGCAGCAAAAAGAATAGACCATAGGTCAGGATGGTTTGACCTATGGTCAGATTTGGATTGTATGGCATCATTGTCTAGCATATTCCAGAAAGAGATTGTTGCGAACAGCAACCCCCCCATCCGGCATTTAGACTGGATGGGGGGGATCCGTATCTGATTCAGTTGTCGGCGGTTTTCCGTTCATGGAAGGCCGCCTTCATCTCTTTGGCGACTCTGAGGATCGTGTCGATCTCTGCGGGAGTGCAGTCGGAAAGCAGCTCGGAGAACTCGCCTTGATAGATGCTGTTGACCTCCGGCACATCCGCGCGCAGCAGGGAATCGGACGATACCTGAAGCGCCTCGCAGACGCGGATGAATGTGGAAAGCTGCATCTTTGTCTTTCCAAGCTCAATGTCGCTGATGTGTGGGAGAGAGATGCTGGCGGCTTCCGCGAGTTCCGCTTGGCTCATACCTTTCTTTGTTCGTATCTCCCGTATTCGGGAGCCGATTTTGAGATAGTCGGTGTTCTTGACGTCCATCATGGCCTCCATATCACCTGCAGACTATGCTTTAGCAGGAGCATATCAACTGGACGTTACAAGCGATATAAGCCACAGACGATATAATAAAGTCAAGCCTATAATGAAACCACACTTTTTAGGAGGTTTCGTTATGGCGCTGCATTACATCATGATTGGCGAGAGGATCAGAACGGTCAGAAAGGCTCGCCGCCTTACACAATCTGCGCTTGCGGAACGCATTGGCAAGGACTCGAGCTTTGTCAGCTATTTGGAGAGCGGCGAGAAAGTGATGAGTCTTGAAACGATGGTAGACATCGCAAACGCGCTGGACTGCTCCATCTATTCCCTGCTGGACAAGGATTTGAAGCGGCACATACAGGAAGAGGAGGAGTGGTCGGGGATGATCGTCGACTGCGATGAATATGAGCGGCGCGTTCTGATGGATATTGTACTATCGATGAAAGAGACGCTTCGGGCCAATTGCGATCTCATTATACAGTAAGGGCCGTGGAAAATGGCGCATATGATTTTCAAAATGGCGCATATGATTTCTGAAAAATGCGGACAGAGAGACTGGAAACTGCTACAATTCCACCAAAAGAAAGAGGTGACCGGTTATGCTGACAAGGAAGACCTTCGTCCACGCGATCGAGAATATCAAAAAGCATGAAGCCCTCATGGCGCAGATCCACAAACCGCTGAACGGGATCGGTGATTTTCCGCTTGATCTGGATTTCTCGCATTTCCACAGGGAGGCATTGCTCGACGTGCTTCGGGAAAGCATGAATGATACGGGCGATGTGATCAGCTGGTGGCTGTACGAGGATGTAGAAAAGGTCATCACATGGACGGAAAACGGAAAAGAAACCAAATATGACGTGACTAAGGTTGATGATTTGTACGATTATCTCGTTACCGACGCCAGGCGTATCCCCTTTGAAATGCTCCCGCTGGAGGACTGTTTTGAGGAGACGGAGGATCCCCTGCACCAGCATAAGAGTATTCGGAAAAGGAACTTCCTGATATACTTTGACCGCATTATGGAGTGTGTGGAGAAAACCGACGTGATCCTGCATATCTTCGCGGACGAGGGGGAGCCGCCGAAGGCTGAAGCGTTGATGCTCAGCATGAAACGGTATACGGAGCTGACTGGCACACGGGACGATGAGAACGAGACTCAAGCAGAAGATGCCAGAGCGACTGGCTGTGATTCAAAGGATGAAGCGTCGGATGTGCCGGATCGAAGCGGGATAAATCGGGATTCTCTGTGCTCTCCGTCTGTGAAAAGTGTGGTATGATCTATGTGGAAATGAGACGCAAGAAGAGGAGATGCACATATTATGCGCTACTACGTTACATCCGATACCCACGGCTTTTATGCCGCGCTTGAAACGGCGCTTAATACCGCGGGGTTCTTCGAGGACGCGCAGCCTCACAAGCTCCTGATAATCGGCGATCTGTTTGACAGGGGCGATGAAGCGCTTCGGCTGCAGGAGTTCGTCCTTGAACAGATGGAAAAAGACCTTGTGATCCTGATCAAGGGAAATCATGAGGATATGTTCGAGCAGTTGGTAACCGAGGACAAGGGATTGCCATATGGCGTTCATGTCCACAACGGAACCTATGATACTGCCCTGCAGCTGACGGGCTTCAATAAGACGCTTGCGGAAATACGCCATTACGACTTCGCGGAAGCGGCCATGCGGACGCCATACTACCAGAAAATCATTCCGGCGATGTTGGATTACTACGAAACAAAGAATTATGTGTTTACCCACGGATGGTTGCCATGCTACCCAACCAAGAGCGGAAGCTATGATCGAATAGAAGACTGGCGGCACGCCCTGAAGGACAGTTGGAAAAGGGCGCGTTGGTATAACGGTATGGATGCGTTCAGAACCGCGTATGACGACAAAACCGTTGTGTGCGGGCATTGGCACGCCTCGTATGGCCATAGCCGATATGAACACAGGGGCAGCGAGTTTGGCGAGGACGCCGACTTCACACCATTTATGGCGAGCGGGATCATCGCGCTGGACGCCTGCACGGCACATACCGGATTTATAAATTGCATGATCATCGATGACGAGGAGCTTACGCAACCAGAAACCGCGCATGCGCAGGGGGAGATATGAAAAAACTGGCTCATCTTTATCTGAGCGATAAAGTGGTATGGAGAGATCACAAACCGGTTGCGATCGTGGACGAGAACGGCTACCTGTTCTCGCAGGGACGATACAGGACCAAAATTCAGCCGGACGATCTGCCGGGGTGGTATGTCTATGGCCGCTTTTATAAGCGGTGGGGCTATATGTCGGCAAAGGGCGTAAAATACCTTTGTTATCGCCCCAATATGGTCTTCAACCATATGTTCAAGGATGATTTCCTGTTCATTTCCTACGATGAGCCGATCATTCCGGCAGAAAACGATCCGTTGTGGTATAAGGGATACGACGAATATGTATTCGGCGGCGCCATTTTGTCGATAGTCAAAGCAATCGATCGGTATTCAGACTGTGATACCACGGAAGTCAAGGCGGCTATTGAGGTGAAACGGAAGTGGTTCAAGGAAACCTATCCGCGCTGGTACGACGTTGAAGTTCGGGAGGACAAGCCGTTTTTCGACGATTGATGGAGGCACGATATGATCCGGTTTATTTTGGATGACGAGCAAGAACAAAAGGTGCGCGATTGGCAGAAAAGCCATGAGTGCCCGTTCAGAATGAAGGATGGAAGCCGCAGAGGCGGTTCGTTCGGGGATATTGAAACATACAGTTTCACACCAACCTCAATCGGGATCGTCGCAACTGTGAAGTGCGCCTGCGGATCGGAAATCGATGTAACGGGAGAGCTGTGATGGCAGATAATCACGAGCGGCATCAGGTGTTTGAAGAAATCTCCGGATTCGTAAGAGCGGTACAGAAGATCAATGATATAGCCGCCGCGGAGTACAAAGTGCTGGTTGAGGACGTGATTTCAGGTCGTATCACGGATGAACCGTCAATAGAACGGATCATGGACGGTCTTATGAGCTTTTGCGATTCCCCGGAGTGCTTGGAATTGTTCAAGCGGCTTTGCAGACATACATTATATAAACACCCTGAAATGACGATAGATTATGTAAACTGCTATCGCGCGCTGTATGAGGAGCAGGAGGAAGGGAGCGAGCAGTAGATGATAAGCCAACAGTTCTACCAGCTGAGATTGGACGATTGCGCCACGCCGTCATTCGTCAGCTTCGACAAGCCCTACTACGGCACGCTGGATGAGATTCGCGGTTTTATCGCCGCCCTCGAACAGGACGAAGCGTGCAGGGAGAGCGACGCCGCGCCCATAGCGGCGTTTCACGCATATGAAAGCGGCGACCATGAGGCAAAGCACTATGCGGCCTATCAGGAACTGCCGCTGCTGATCCCGGTAAGCGTGCTGGAGAGGAAAACGGTGACTCTGCGGGAGTATGCCTGGACGCATATGAATATATGGGAATGACCCTATTATCTCAGATGCGGGGAGTTGGAAGCCGAGCAGGTTTGGCTTCAAATCGAAAAGGGTTTTGTTCGCTGCGTGAGAGCCAGATTCAGGGATCTGGAGCTGAAGTCGATCATCAGCGACGAATGGCGACCGTTCAACAGCGGCTTTTGGGGATATCCACATATGCTTGAGTATGAGGAGCCATATGTCAGGTGCAGGCTCATGGTTACAGAGGAGACATTCAAAACACGAAAACTCGCTCTGGAGGATGCCAGCCTGCCCCAGCCGGGTCTTTTGCTGGACGAAGTATGCGATGAGATATTTGGCGACGGATAGGGACGGAGGAGGAGCTGCGTGGCTGGCCGGCTCAGAGCGCGCGTCCGTTCAACCAGCGGTTCAATGACAAGAAGGCAAAATCGGTATAAAGTACAGACAAGATAGAGAAACGGGAGGGTTACCATGAATCTGAAAGAAGCATTTCGATTCCAGAACAAGCTGAACAGCCTGCTGACCGAGGCGGAGAATGTGCTGGAGCGTGACTCCAACGTGATGAAAGTGGAGAACACCTATTTGCGCAAGAAGGTCATGCCCGAGGCAGAGAACGAAACGGTCGTCGATACGATGGGCGCATCGGACTACGTGGAGAAGATCAACGAGCTTGCCGCCTTCACGGTTTTCCTGCTGAAAGAGAAGGAGAAGCTGTCCAAAGCGATCCGCGCGGCGAAAAACGGCCTTGCCATCGACATTGACGGCGAGACCAGCCTGAACGGCGCGCGCCAGAACGCGGCGCGCATCTTCAAGCACATGGCGGACCTGCGCAGCTCCGAGGCCACAATCTCCAACGGCGGCACCGGCTATCGGTTCAACGCCGAGGGGAATCAGGTGTCCTACAAGTGCGACGTCCGCCGTGTGACCACGATCAACTTTGACCGCAACGACGTCCGCAGGTACGCCAAGGAACTTGGCAGCAAGGCGGACGAGGTCTCGTCTGAGATCGACAAGGCCGTCGTGAACACGGGGGTCGAATATGACTGCCCGTTTGATGTCAACGCGAGCTTTGCCGACGCTTTTGAGACCTTCTGCGAAACGGAGAAAACGTGAAAAAACAGCCTTAACCGGCTGTTTGAGGTACGACAGGATAAGAGAGTGCTGACGCCGGTTCAGATGCAGATGAACTGTAAAGCTGCATATAGCTACCTAATATAGAAGGCGAACGCCGGTGCCCTAAACTGACGGCAGCCGAGGTGGAAGCGCGGCTGAATACCACACAAGGAGACACAAACGATGGACTTGACAAGGACAAGCAAATACCTGAGCCTGATCCTTCGCCACAACCCTGCTGCCGCGGGAATCACGCTTGACGAGCATGGCTGGGCGGATGTGGAAGCACTGATCGAAGGCGTCCGAAAGACTCGTCCGTTTGACAGGGCAATGCTGGAGGAAATCGTTAGAACAGATGAGAAGGGGCGCTACTCGTTCAACGAGGACAAAACGCGCATCCGCGCGAATCAGGGCCACTCGATCCAAGTGGACGTTGAGTTGGAGGAGATGCGGCCGCCCGAGGTGCTGTACCATGGGACCGGCGACAAATATGAGGGTTCCATCGACGCACAGGGGCTTCTGCCGAAGACCAGACTCTATGTGCATCTGTCAGGCGACCTCGATACGGCAAAAAAGGTCGGCTCGAGGCATGGCAGCCCTGTCACATATAGGGTGGCGAGCGGGAAAATGGCGGAGGACGGAATCAAGTTCTACCGCTCAGTCAACGGCGTATGGCTGGTAAAGACCGTGCCGGTGAAATATTTGGAGAAACTCGGGCATGAAAAGAAGAAACAGAGCAGAAAGACGATTCATGACGCGCGTTAAGCAGCATCGGAGGGAAGAGATGATGCGTTGCCACGGACAGCAGAGCGGCCTGCTCTATGAAAAGCACAGAAAGAAGATTGACTCGTCAACAGGCTATATGCGCGACGGCAACCTTTCGCACTATGTCGCCGTGGGCTTTCATCAGAAGACGCGAGACCGCAACCGGTATGGGGCGGTCCTGAAGCTGTGCAAGCGGGACGAAGCAAAGCGCGAGGAGCATCAGCAGCAGGTGGAGGACTACCTCTCGTAAGGAAAGAACCGCCGCTGACGGAGGAATGCCATGTTTAAAAGAAAATCAAAGGAGTACCGTGTCAGACGCAAGTGGGAGCTGTTTGACCGCGAGGGATATCACTGGGCTTGGCATGACGAAAAGCTGAAGGGCGTTCTGAAGCGGTTCGGCATGGACATGAAGTGCTGCCGCCAGCGGATCGGCAGGGGATACTGCGATGAGGATCTATACAGCATCCATGACTGGTTCTTCGCGGTCGTCCCGGATATGCTTGAGCAGTATAAGAACCATCGACGCGGCAGTCCCGGAATCCTTGGGGAGAACTACGCCAACGAGAAGGGTATCTTGGTAAACGATACCTGCCATGCGGAGTGGGACGAGATCCTGACAAGGATGATCCATCTCTTCCGCGAGGCGGACGAGACGACTTGCCAAAAGAAGAACAGCCATGAGGCGGAGTTCTACCGGATATATGATGAGTTCTCGGAGAAACACGGACACTTCGGAGAGAAGCTCCAGACCGAGGAGGAACTCAGGGAGAATGCGGATACCGGAAGCATAACATGGCATTCGCCCGAAGAGCTGCCCGAGTACAAGGAGGAAATGGAAAAGTACCGCGCCGAGGAAGATGAGATAAAAGCCTACAGGGAACGCTGCAAGGACGAGGCGTTTGCCTTGTTCGCCAAATGGTTCTTCCACCTGTGGGACTAGGAGGGACGGAGCGTGGACTCCATTCACGATGAAGTGAAGCTGATCCCGTGGCAGGAGTCGTGGGAAGACAGCTTTCAGAAGGAAAAACAACAAATCACAGAGGCGCTCGGCGCCGCGGGGTTTGCCGCTGAGATTTATCATGTCGGCTCGACTTCGGTCAAGGGCATGGTGTCCAAGCCGGTCATTGATATCCTCGTTTGTCCAAATGGGAACACGGAGCTGGAAGCTGCCGCCGCCGCGCTGGAGGAGATCGGATACGCGAACCTCGGGGAATGCGGCAGACTGGGGCGCTGCTTCCTGTCAAAGGGAACGGAGCCCAACGAGACGTTTTACCTTCACCTTTGCCACAGGGATCATCCGGTCGCGAAAGACCAGCTCCTCTTCCAAGCACTGGAGCGCAGCGTACCCGAGGTGTTCCAAAACTATATCAGCATCAAGGAAACAGCCGCCGAACTGTTCCCAGATGACAGAAACGCCTACCGGGAGATGAAGGGCTGGTACATTGACGGCGTTCTTGGCGCTGCCCGCGCATCGGGAGAAAAGGGCGCGGGGGATGACCGGGTCAAATACTGGATCTATGAGCTCGAAATGTCCGAGGAAACCAACCGTGTGCTTGAAGAACAACTGGCTCTGTGCGAGATGACACTGGACGAGTTTGCTTGCGCGGCCGTGCAAAACGTGATTGCCGACCCGCAGGGCGCAAAGCAGCTCCACGAGGAACTGAAAACGCATCCGGAAGATGGGCTGGACATTCGTCTGGTTCGGTACTATCCTGTCTACAAGGGTGAGACGGAGGCGCAGGCGAAGCGCCGGAAACTCGCCGAAGAAACGGCGGGAAAAGGGAGAGAGGACTGAGACATTGAAATGAGACGCCTGTTTATCATGAGAAAAGACCTTGCCATGACGCCGGGCAAGCTCGCGGCACAGGTCGCGCACTGCGCGGAAGCGTACTGGACACGGCAGATACTCAAAAACGCGGCCAGAAAAGAAGATTGCCAGGTCTATGTGAGTCCCGTGGAAACTGACGCGGCAATCTATGACGAGTACCTTTGCGGAATGTATGTGAAGACGATCTGCGAGGCGCGGAATAAAAACCATCTGCTCAAAGCGAAGGAGAGTGCCATCGCGCTTGGCTTCGTGGAGAACGTGGACTTTGGGCTGATCTATGACAAGTGCCTGACGGAGCTGGAGCCGGAGGAAGCGGACGGCACCACGCTGACCGGCATTTGGTTCAAACCGCTTTCAGACGATGTTGCCCATGAGATCAGCAGGAAGTATCAGCTGTATAAATAATGCCGCCATGAAGGATGTAGTGAAAGAGCCATCCACCCGATACCTCTCGCACTGTGAGTGCTAAACCACGGGAAAACGGAGTGAGTACCTCTCAAGGTGTGATTTCTAAACCACAAGAAAAGAGTGATCGTGAGAGGTTCAGACCTCTCGCAATGTGATTCCTAAACCATGGCGCAAAAACAAAAAGGCGAGCTACGCCGGAAAGGAGGAGCCAATGAACGTCAGGAAGAATATTGACTATAGCGAGCTGTTTTCGCAGCTAGACGCGGTTTTGGCCGCGAGTCTTTCGCAGACGGAAACATACTGCGAGGTTGGGAGACTGATTGCCAAACGCCCGGAAAAGGGCGCGGCGGTGGCGGCCACGGAGTATATTCAGCGGACGCATCCTGACGTCAGCGGCTTCTCCGCGCGCAATGTTCGCCGAATGCGGGAGTTCTACCTCGCCTATGAGGACGAT
>CACZPK010000008.1 GCA_902783035.1 Oscillospiraceae bacterium | reverse complement strand
GGTCTGCTCACCTGTCGCGGCGTTCGTCGTGACGGCGGTGTTGGTGGTCGTGGTGGTCTTGGTGCCGTCCGTTGCGGTTTCAACCGTGCCGACGCTTTCCGTGACCGTTGTCTCCGTCACGTTGCCGCTTGCATCCGTGACCGTCTCGGTCTTGGTACCCTCGACTGTGCCGTTGTCGGTGCTGTTGCTGTTGCCGCCCGACGTGTTGCTGCCACCGCCGGAGGACGAACCGCCGCGGTCATCGTCGTAGCCGCTGTCGTCATCGCTGCTGCTCGGGGTGGTCGGGGTTGTGAGCGTATAGATTGCGGTCGCAACGGCGCTGTTTGTCATCGGCGCATCTATGGTCGAACCGGCCATATTGATAACGCCTCTGAAATTATAAGGATCGCGCGTCTGTACTCCGGTAATTTCTCCGCCGGTCATGGTAAAGGTGCAGTTATTGACCAAACGAAGCGCGCCCTCAAAAGCATTTCCGGTTATTTTTCCGCCGTTCATCACAAAGGTGGCATTTGACGCCCCGCAAAAATCCACGATGGAGGATTCGGTGCTGTCGCGGGTAAGGGTGCCGCTATTCAGAATCACATGGCTGTTGTCCTGTATCCAAATCAGGCATCCTATATCGTCATTCGGCGCCTTTATCGTCCTGCTGTTTCCCGTCGAGTTGATCGTCAGAGTTGCGCCATTCCGTATAATGATGCCAATTGTTGTAAGCGTATATCCTTTCAGGTCAATTGTTGTATTCTTGCCGACATCTAAGGGATGATGCGTCCTATGAAGCCTTCGCGTCCTTATTGTGCCACAGCCGGCTGGTTCGCCTTGCCTCCCATCTCCGCAAAGTGCTGCTTGAGCGCGGCGAAGCACTCGTCGCTGATGATGTGTTCGATGCGGCAGGCGTCTTTCACAGCGATCTCCTGATCCACGCCGAGCGCGACAAAGCACTTGGTCAGGATCGTGTGCCGCTCGTAGATCTTCTCAGCGTACTCCCGACCAAGCTCCGTCAAGCGAAGCGCGCCGCCGTTCTCAATCGTTAAAAAACCGCCCTCCTCCAAAATATGGATGGCTCGGCTGACACTCGGGCGTGAGAAATTCAGCTCCTCGCCGACGTCGATGGAACGAACATAGTCGCTCTTCTGAGAGAGAACGTAGATCGTCTCCAGATACATCTCACCGGATTCCTGCAGCACCATCATACCCATCACCTCGTAGTTGCTTCTGCTTTATTGCGTGCAAGGCTCGTTCAAGTTTGATTAGCATAGCACAATAGCCCTTGCTGTGTCAAATGTCTTCCGCATTTTATCCCAGCGCCACGTCAAGCGCCATCATCAGCGTGAAGCCCGCCGCAAACAGCACCGTGCCGACGTTGGAGTGTTTACCCTCCGACATCTCGGGGATCAGCTCCTCGACCACGACGTAGACCATCGCGCCGGCGGCGAAGCTCAGAAGATAGGGAAGCGCCGGCACGACCAGCCGCGCGAACAGGATCGTCAGCAGCGCGCCGAGCGGCTCCACCGCGCCGGAGAGCGTGCCGTACCAAAACGCCCGCTTTTTGCTCACGCCCTCCGCCGTCAGCGGCATGGAGATGATCGCGCCTTCTGGGAAGTTCTGAATGGCGATTCCCAGCGCGAGCGAGAGTGCACCGAGCGCCGAAATGCCCGCGTTGCCCGCGAGATATCCCGCGTACACGACGCCGACCGCCATGCCCTCCGGGATGTTGTGGAGTGTGACCGCCAGCACGAGCAGCGTGGTCTTGGCAAGGCGGCTCCCCGGACCCTCCGCCGCGCCGCTGACAAGGTGCAGATGCGGTATGCTGCGGTCGAGCAGCAGCAAAAACAGGATGCCGACCCAGAATCCGACGACCGCCGGGACGAACGAGAGCGCCCCCATCCCGACCGATTGCTCCATCGCCGGGATTAGCAGGCTCCAAATCGAGGCGGCGACCATCACGCCCGCTGCGAAGCCCTGCAAAGCGCGCTGGAGCAGCCTGCTCATGTCGCGCTTCATGAAAAACACACACGCCGAGCCGAGCGTCGTCCCCAGAAACGGGAGCAGCAGGCCGCTGCATACTTCCATTGTTAGCCCTCCCGTTGTGCGGAAGGCGGCGGGTGTCGTTCCCGCCGCCCTTGTTGTTTTATGCCAGCGCTGCGCCGAGCGCCGCACACCTCGCGACGCCATCGTCATCGGGCGCTTCGTTGCAGATCACGCTCTCTGCGGCAAGGCTGACGCCCTTTTGCGAGCACTTTTCCTCCCACGAGCGCATCCACGCGCCGTCGCCCCATCCGTAGGAGCCGAAGAGCGCTACCTTCTTGCCCGAAAGAGCGCTCGCGCACTCGTCAAACTTCGGCTCGAACTCGTACTCCTCCAGCGTCTCGTCGCCCTGCGCCGAGCAGCCCCACGCAATTGCGTCGTAATCCTTCACCTGATTGGCGGAGAAATCGCCGACCGCAAAGACCTCCGCCGTCGCGCCCGCCTTGCGCGCGCCGTCCGCGACCGCGTTCGCCATTGCCTCCGTGTTGCCGGTGCCGCTCCAATAAACGACTGCTACCTTACTCATGTTGTATTCCTCCAAATGTTGAAATTTACCCCGCCACCGCAAGCTGGTCCACGGGAGCACCCGCGGCCTTTCGCCTGCAATAGCTGGCGGTACATGCCTTATACTTGCGGAACAGCTCGCGCGCCAGATTTTCGTCGCCGTAGACCTTCCAGCAGCCGTCGCACTTGCTGTCGTGCCCCTTATGCTCGATGAAACCGCGCACGTCCTCCGGCGGATAGCTCAAAAACAAGCCGATCTCGTGTGGGAAGTCCTCAAAGCGCTGCAAGCGGCGCATCAGCTCGTGGAGGCAATGCTCCTCGCAACAGTCGCCGTAGCCCTCGCGCTTCAAGATTGCCGCAGCCTCCGGCGCGGAGAGGTCGGCGCGCAGTCTGGCCGGGCGGTAAAGATACAAAAGCGCCTGCGTGGACGTGCGCCGCAGCGGAATGAGCCGCAGCCCCTTCTTGCAGAGCTGGCGATTCACCGCGCAAATCTCATGCTTGAGCTGCTCATAGTCCTCATATTTGCAGGGAAACAGATTTCCCGTCTTCAGCCCCGCCAGCGTCGGCGCGGCTTGCCAAACCAGATATTCTTCCGACATTTTATTCCTCCATGTTTTGCGGTTGCCGCACAAGCGGCGAGCAAAAACGGTATTATTTGAAATCTGCGTGTACCTTCACGCTGATTTCACCCCCGCCGCGTGCTGCTCCAAAATACCGCGCAGCGCTGCCATTGAGCTGGAATGCGAGCGCGCGACGACCATGTCCTTGCCTTTGATCGCGCGCAGCGTACCCTGGAGCATCTTGTGGGACATCGTGCCGGTGAACAGCACCAGCAGATCGGGCGAGCCAACCTTGCCGCTCATGCCGGATTCCTTCGTATAGACTTTCGCCTCACAGCGGTACGCCTCGCACAGCTCACGGTACTGCCGCTCCATGCGCTCGTTCCCGCCGACGATCACAACGCTCATACGGTCTCCTCCCTTGTTACCTTACGCTAACTTCTCAACAAAAGAAAAAGCCGCTCGGCTCTTTCTTGATGTAAGTTTAAGGTAACTTACTTGATTTGTCAAGGGGTTATTCGTTTTTCTTGCTGCAATGCGGGCAAAAGTCCCTCACGGACGTGCGTCCGCTCAAGCATTACAACCGCAGGCAGCTGCTCAGCAAAACCGCCGCGCCGATCGCTAAAAAGACGTATAAGACAACTCTGTCCCTCATTTTCATGTTCATCTTCATAAGTCACGTTTCCCTCCGTTTTTGACTTTTTTCATCCTGTCGGAAACGCTTGTCTATTCCTTCAAAAGGTGAAAAACTTCCTATCCTGTATCAGGGCAATGGCTGCATAGAGCATCAGAAAAGGGCTCGCCGTCATCACCGCTGACAACAGCAGCGTCATTTTCATTCCGCCGCCTCGCATTCGGTATACACCAGCGGGATGCTCGCCTCCAGTACCGCCTTCTCACGCACGCGCCAGCCGTTTTGTTCCAGAAACGCCGGATAGCTTTCCGCGTCCCATGCCACCGCAAAAACGATACCCGCAGTGGTGAGCAGCTTCGCCCATATGCCCGATTGCAAATCGCCTTCCTTGTGGACAAAGTTCGGAGCAATCAGAAAACCTCCCGGCCGCAGCACACGCCGTATCTCATTGAGCGCCTTTTCCGGCTGCGGGATGATGTGCAGCGCGTTGGAGATGATGACCGCGTCGAAGCTGCCATCCGCAAAGGGCAGTGCAGTTGCGTCCGCCTGCCGGAAGGTTAGGTTCGCCGGCACGTCGCCCTTGCGCGCCTCGGCGAGCATCTTCTCCGCAAAGTCGGTGGCAATCATCTCCGAGGCAGCAGACGCAACGTGCTTGGCGATCAACCCTGTGCCCGTGCAGAGTTCCAGCACACGCTTACCGGCAACCGCAATGCGGATACGGCGGTACATCTCATCATAGAGCGCGCGATCCATCCTCATAAAAAGGTTGTAGACCGGCGCATAGAAGTTCCAGATGTCGCTTTTCTTTTTCTGCTTGCCGCGCCGCGAAACGGCATACGCTGCAATACCGATGCCGCATGCGGCGGCAAGCGCTTTCGGCACCCGTTTTTTGTAATCCGCCCGCATGATCATCCCTCCCGAAAGCTGATTTTAACAATCTTCATGTTGACCGCGTTGTCGCAGAATCTGAGCATCTGCCTGTGGATCAATCCCAACTTGCGCGAAATGTCGCGGTAGCCGCGCATCTTCTTTTCACGGGATGCAAAGTCATAATCAAGCGAGGCGCAGACGCGCTCCGCCTCGGGATCGGAGAAAAGCGACGGATAGCGCTCCGAGCAGGTCTTGCGCGCAAACAGCGGGATCACCAGCGTCTCCTGCACGGTGTTCTTTTCGATGTGGTACTGAAAAGGCATCTCACACCGCCTTTGTGCGCGCGATCCAGTCCGCCATCGTGTCGAGCGTCAGCTTCGTGTTGCCGACGTTGCAGTGCGCGCCCGCGTCCTGCCGGTCGGTCATGAGGCTCAGCGTCAGCGAGCGGACGTTCGTGAGCAGGTCGTATTCCTCATGGAACAGCTTCGGCATGATGAAATGGTCCTCCCGCGCGCCGAGGATCAGCACGTCCTGCGTGATCCTGTCGGCGATGCCCTTGAGCGTGAACTTGCGGATGCGCCGGATGTACTCGTCCGGCGTTTTCGCGTCATAGGCGTACATCCCGTGCAGCAGGTTCCAGCGCACCAGCTCGTCCTTTTCCATCATCTTGTCGTACATTCTGTTCATCGCTTTACCGAGTCCGAGCTTGAAGATCCCGCCGATGGCGGAGCGCATTACGCCGGGATGGTCAGCGATGACGACGTCGAAGAAATCCGGGAAGATCGACCAGCCGACCACACGTTTGATGCGCGGCTCAAACGCCGCGGCACGCGGAGCGAGATACCCGCCGAGCGACGCGCCGATGATCGTCACGTCGTTCAATCCGAAATAGTCCAGCACCGCAGACGTAGGCTTTTCCCACCGGTAGTCGAACTTCATGTCCTGCACGCGCAGTACGCCGCCCTGACCGGGGCCCTCGAAGAGATAGACGTCAAAGCCGCGCTCGGCAAGATAGAGCATGGCGAAGAAAAACTCTTCAAAATAGCTGTCGTTGCCGCCGTGGAGCAGGACGGTATCGACACGCTCGCCCTTTGCCTTCGCGGTCATCACGGGCAGATACCCGCTGCCATACGGCACCTGCGCGCGTGTGACGATGCCGCGGTCGAAATAGTCGCCGTAATAGTCGTAAAACAGCGCGGCGGCATCCTCATAGGTCTTGCGCTTGTCCGGATCGCTGTCGTACATGAAAAACTCGGTCATGCGGCGGTAGGCAATCTCATGCTGCGTCCGCCCCTCGGCGTGCGCCTCATCCGCAAGCCGGCGCATCGCGCGTACCCACGATTCACTGCTGACAACGGACGCGCCGATCTTGTCGATGTCCTCCTTGCGCCCACCGTCCCACATAATGACGCGATTGAGCTGGAAATTGAAATTTGCCTGCGGGCAGAACCGCCAGTAGCCCTTTTGAAAGGTAACGGGTGTGTTGACATCGCAGCGTTCCATATTCGTTTTCTCCTCCCACTCAGCCGAACAGTCCCTTTTTTCGATACGGTTCCGAGGTCACGCCCAGCACCAGATAACCAGTATCGCCGATGGCGGAACGAAGCGCCCCCTCGTCGAGCGGATCGTCCGAGAGGATCTCGCACGTTCCCTTCTTGTGCGAAGACGTAACCTTCTTGACCTTGCAGGCGTTGCGGACGGCGTCATTGATATGGCTCTCGCACATACCGCACATCATACCGTCGATTTGAAGCGTTGTCTTAACCATTCTGCATACTCCTTTTATGAGGAAAGCCGCGCTTGCGCGCGGCTTTCTCACTTTATTCTTTGCAGCCTCCGTGACAGCCCGCGCAGCCGGCGCAGGAGCCGCAGTTGCCGCCGCAGGAAGACTTTCCCTGTTTCTTGTCGCGGATCAGGGAGAGTGAGATGAGTGTGACTATGGCAATGAGGATGAGTGCGACAAAAAACGTACCCATGGGAAAAGTCTCCTTTCTGAAAAGCAAGTTTCCATATCTCGTGACGCCGGAAGGCGGCATGAGATATCAGCCATATTTCGCGGTTGCCGCATGAGCTGCGAGCGGAAATGGCGATCCTGACGTAATGACCGCTGTGCGGTCATTACGCCGCCTTCACACGGACGTTCTCCGTCAGCTTCGTCGCTTCCTTATACGGACGGAACAGCAGATAACCGAAGCCGATGATGACCGCGACCGCGAGCACAATACCGATGATGTTGCCCGCGCCCGCAAACGCGCTGCCGAGCTGGTAGACGACAAAGCTCACGACGTAGGCGAAGCCGCACTCATAGCCGATGGCAAACCACGTCCACTTGCGGTTGTTCATCTCACGCTTGATCGCGCCGATGGCGGCGAAGCACGGTGCGCAGAGCAGGTTGAAAATGAGGAAGCTCAAGCCGGACGCCGTCGTGAACTGGCGTGCCAACTCACCCCAGACGGACAGCTCGCCGCCGCCGTAGAGCACGCCCATCGTGCCGACGATGTTTTCCTTGGCGACGAGGCCCGTGACGGACGCAACGGTCGCCTGCCAGTTGCCCCAGCCCAGCGGGATAAAGATCCACGCCACAGCGTTGCCGATTGCCGCGAGGATGCTGCTGCTGATCTCGTCCTCTTCCAGCATACCGAACGCGCCGTCGACCCAGCCGAAGCGGGAGAGGAACCAGATCACGATGGTCGAGAGCAGGATGATCGTACCGGCCTTCTTGATGAAGCTCCAGCCGCGCTCCCACATGCTGCGCAGAACATTCGTAAGCGTCGGCCAGTGGTAGGCGGGCAGCTCCATGACGAACGGCGCGGGCTCGCCGGCGAACATCTTCGTCTTCTTGAGGATAACGCCCGAGCAGATAATGGCGGCGAGGCCGATGAAGTACGCGCCCGTGGAGATCCACGCGCTGCCGCCGAAGATCGCGCCCGCGATCATCGCGATGAACGGCACCTTCGCGCCGCAGGGGATAAACGTTGTGGTCATGATCGTCATGCGCCGGTCGCGCTCGTTTTCAATCGTGCGCGACGCCATGACGCCGGGGATGCCGCAGCCCGTGCCGACCAGAATGGGGATAAAGCTCTTGCCGGAGAGTCCAAAGCGGCGGAACACGCGGTCGAGCACGAACGCGACGCGCGCCATATAGCCGCTCGCCTCGACAAACGCGAGCAGGAAGAACAGCACGAGCATCTGCGGCACGAAGCCGAGCACCGCGCCGACGCCCGCGACGATGCCGTCGAGGATCAGGCCCTTGAGCCAGTCGGCGCAGCCGACGGCGTCCAGACCGCTCTCGATCAGCACGGGGATACCGGGCACCCACACGCCGTAGTCGGCGGGATCGGGCTCCTCAAAGCCGTTTTCCTCAAAGTACGCCACGGCATCGCGATAGCTCATGGCATTGGTCTCCTCCTCGTCCGCGTCCGCGGGAACGGCGTCGAAGTAGACCGTGATCTCGGACTCCTCCAAGGTCTCCTCGTCCTCGACGGTGTAGAGGACCTCGGACTCGTCCGCCGTAAAGCCCTTCAGCTCGTCGACGGAGGCTTCCTCGTCAAAGCCCACAAAGGCGTCCACCGCGTTCACGGCGGCGGTATACTCATCCGCCGCCTCCTCGGCGGCGGCGGAGCCGATGCCGAAGAGGTGGAAGCCGTCGCCGAACAGTCCGTCGTTCGCCCAGTCGGTCGCGCTCGCGCCGACCGTGACCATGGCGAGGTAGTAAATAAGGAACATCACGACCGCGAAGATCGGAAGGCCGAGCCAACGGTTGGTCACGATCTTGTCGATCTTGTCCGACGTGCTCAACTCGTGCGCACCCTTCTTCTTGTAGATGCCCTTTAAAAGGTCCGCGATGTAGAGGTAACGCTCGTTGGTGATGATGCTCTCCGCGTCATCGTCCAGCTCCTTCTCCGCCGCCTCAATGTCGGTCTTAATGTGCGCGAGGGTGTCGGTCGGGATATTGAGCTTTTCGAGTACCTTGTCGTCGCTCTCAAAAATCTTGATGGCGTACCAGCGCTGCTGCTCCTCGGGCATACCATGCACCGCCGCCTCCTCGATGTGCGCGATAGCGTGCTCCACCGGCCCGGAGAACGTGTGCATCGGCACGGTCTTGCCGCTCTTTGCCGCCGTGACCGCAGCCTCCGCCGCCGCCTCGACACCGTCGCCCTTCAGGGCGGATATCTCGACGATCTTGCACCCGAGCTTTTCGGACAGCGCGGGGATGTTGATGGAGTCGCCGTTCTTGCGCACCACGTCCATCATGTTGATGGCGATAACGACGGGAATTCCAAGCTCGGTGAGCTGCGTCGTCAGGTACAGGTTGCGCTCCAGATTCGTGCCGTCCACGATGTTGAGAATCGCGTCGGGGCGCTCTTCAATGAGGTAATTGCGCGCCACGACCTCTTCAAGCGTGTACGGGCTGAGCGAGTAGATACCGGGCAGGTCGGTGACGGTCACGCCGTCAAACTTTTTGAGCTTGCCCTCCTTCTTCTCGACCGTGACACCCGGCCAGTTGCCGACGAACTGGTTCGAGCCGGTCAACGCGTTAAAAAGCGTCGTTTTGCCGCTGTTGGGGTTGCCCGCAAGGGCAATTCTGTATTCCATGATTTTCTCCCTTCCTTTTCCGTCAGCCTAAGCTAACAGCCGGATAAAAAATTTTCGATTTTAGATTTCGACCTCAACCGTTTCGGCGTCTGCCTTGCGGATGGACAGCTCATAGCCGCGCACCGTGACCTCGATGGGGTCGCCGAGCGGCGCCACCTTGCGGACGTAGACCTCGACACCCTTGGTCAGCCCCATATCCATGATGCGGCGCTTGACTGCACCCTCGCCGTGGAGCTTCACGACCTTGCAGGTATCGCCGATCTTGACCTCTCTCAGGTTTGTCGTCATGCTTCTCTTCCTCCTTTATCACAATGTATTAAATCATAATCTTTTGCGCCATCTCGCGGCTGATTGCCACGCGGGACTCCTTGACCTTGACGATGACATTGCCGCCCATGGCGCTCACGACCGTCACCGGCGTTCCCACGTTGAACCCCAAATCGGCAAGGTGCTGCTTGACCTCTGCCGTGCCTCCGACCTTGCGCACGATGTTTTCCGAACCGGCATCCGCCAAAATCAACGGCATCATAGACGACCTTCTTTCTTCGTTTGCTTCAGCTAACAGTATCTCAAAAAATTATTAGCTCCCGCTAACTATTTGCATTATAGTTAGTTTACGCTAATATGTCAAGAGGGTTTTGAAATTTTTGTTACCGCGCCATAACAAGCTGAGCGGCCTTGTCGCCCAGCGCCGTGAAATGCGTTTTGAGCGCGGCAAAGCATTCGTCGCTGATGATGCGCTCGATACGGCAGGCATCGTTTGCAGCGATCTCCCGATCCACACCGAGCGCGACAAAACACCGTGTCAGCGTCGCATGCCGCTCGTAGATCCTCTCACCGTATTCGCGGCCCGCGTCCGTCAGGCAAAGCGCGCAGCTATCTATCGTGAGGAAGCCCCCGTCCTCCAGAAGGTGGATCGCGCGGCTGACGCTCGGCCGCGTCACACGCATTTCCGTGCTGACGTCGGAGGCACGCACATAGGTTTTCTTTTGGGATAGAACGTAGATCGTCTCCAGATACATCTCGCCGGATTCCTGCAGCACCATGCTTCCGTTTCCCCGTCGCGTCTTTTGTCTGGCTGTATTCAGTGAGTTCTCGATTGCTTTTTTCATCGGCTGATTTACCTCCCCGATCCCTTCGCGTATCTTCGCCGCAGTTCTTCCCGTGGCGGCATGGCGGCGCGCAGCGCGAGCTGTCCGCCGATGGCGCCCGCGCCGAGTACCAGAATCTTCATGGTCATTCTCCCTTGACGCAGCGGAAGCAGGCGATGCCCTCCACCGCGCTGGCCTCCGCTCTGGCGTACAGGTTATCAAGCCTTGCGCGCAGGCTCACCAGCGTCTCATAGGGCGGCGTGAAATAGCCCCTGGGCGTATAGAGCTTGTCAATGAACCAGTCCGTGCGGCGGTTCTCGCCCTTCACATAGAAGCATCCGCAGAACGTCCCTCCGGGCTTGAGTACACGGTACGTCTCGCGGTATGCCGCCTCCTTGTCGGGGAAGGCGTGGAAGCCGTTGAGGGAGAGCACGATGTCGAAGCTCCCGTCCTCAAACGGCAGCGCGCCCACGTCACCCTGCTGAAAGCGTACGTTTTTAAGCCCCGCGCCCTCCGCGCGTTTTTGCGCCGAGGCCATCATGTCCTGTGAGTAGTCAAGGCAGGTGACGTCTGCGTTTGGAAGATTCGCATAGACCGGCATCGTCAGCACACCCGTCCCGACGGGCACTTCGAGCAATTTGCCCGCGAAGTCCTCTGGCACGCCGGAGAGCGCGCGTTCGAGGTAGGCGAGGTTTTTCTCCCGACCGATGCTCCACACGAGCCGGCTGACCGCCGTACCCGCGAATGTCGAGCAGGTGATCATACCGTCGTAGAAATTGTGCTCCTTTCCGCCGAGGAAGCCGTATGCTCCTTGAATTTGTTCCTTGCGCGTCATAGCCGTTTCTCCCTTACTGCGGATTCTTCAGCTTGTCACCGTAGAACCAGTAATCGCACTTTGTTCCGCCCGTCGCAAGCGTCTGCTCCCGGTGGAGCGTCGCGTGCATCAGCGCGGCAGTCATATGGTCGATCTCGCACATGACCGGGAGAATGTCGATCATACCGTGCTCCCGCGCATAGTCGTTGAGCGGACAGTGCGTGAAATGATAGTAGAACCCGTCACGGTGGAGCGTCTCGTCGAAGTTGAAGTCCCATGAGGTTGCCTTGTACTGCGGATGCGCGTCGAGCCACGCCTGATTGACGCGCATCTTTTCACTGGCCCGTTTGACCGCTGCGGGCGAATTGGCGTTTATGACAAGCCCCATCGCCTTTAGAAGAGGGAAGGACAGCACGTCCTTCGTGATCTTGCGCAGATCGTCCGCCGTGATCCTGCCCTCCGCCGCTTTCCAAATGGCGAGGAACACAAAGCACTCGTAGACGTTCTTCGCCATCGGGTTGTCCGCTCCGACGTCGTCCGTCTCCCGCAGCATTTCGCGGTAGATGGGCTTTGCTTTTTTCACGGTTTCGTTGATGAAATCCGAGCCATAGTATCGGTTCATCGACTTTTTGATGAGCGGCGTGATGACCGCCCAGTATTTTCCCGTATACTTCAGCATTGCCCCTCCTCTTTTTTCTCCTCCAGCAACCGCGTCATACTGCGAAGACCGATGGCGACCGTGGAGCCGTTGTGCAGGAGTGCGCCCGTCGCGGGCGGCAGCACGCCGAAAACGCCCAGCAGAATAAGCGCGAGGTTGAACGACATGATCGCGCAGTAGTTCCCGCGGATGCGCCGCATCAGCGCCGTACTCAGTTCACGCAGCGTCACGAGGGCAAAGAGGTCGTCCTCCGATACGGTCACGTCCGCGATCTCCCGCGCGATCGCCGCGCCCGTGCTGATGGCGACGCCGATGTCCGCCTCGGAAAGCGCGGGCGAGTCGTTGATGCCGTCGCCCACCATGAGCACCGTATGCCCGGCGGCGCGTGCTTCGCGCACAAAGCGCGCCTTGTCCTCCGGCAGCACCTCGGCACGGTAATCGTCGAGACCAAGTTTTTTCGCCACCGCCGCAGCGGTGCGCTCGCTGTCGCCCGTCATCATCACGATCTGTGTAAAGCCCTGCTCCCGCAGCCGCGCGATTGCGTCCGCCGCCTCGGTACGAACGGGGTCTTCGATCAAAATGACTGCCGCCAGCTCGCCGTCAAGCGCAAGGTACAGCTGCGAATACTCGTTCGGCAGCGCGTCAAAGCGCGCCTCCTCGCCCGCGGGGATATGGCAGCCCTCGTCCTCAAAAACGAAATGGTGGCTCCCGATGACGGCGTGCTCGCCGTCGATCTCGCTCGCGATGCCGTGTGCCACCACATAGTCCACCTTCGAGTGGCGCTCCTCGTGGTCGAGACCGCGCTCCTTTGCCGCGCGCACAACGGCGTTTGCAATCGTGTGCGGAAAATGCTCTTCGAGACACGCGGCAAGGCGCAGCATTTCCGCTTCATCCCGTCCGCCGAACGGTTCAACACGTACAAGGCGCGGCTCGGCGTGCGTCAGCGTGCCCGTCTTGTCGAACACGATGGTGTCCGCCTCCGCGACAGCCTCCAGAAAGCGCCCGCCCTTGACCGATACGCCGTGCGTGATCGACTCGCGCATCGCCGAGAGGACGGAAAGCGGCATGGACAGCTTGAGCGCACAGGAGAAGTCCACCATCAGGATGGAAAGCGCCTTCGTCGCGTTCCGCGTCAGCAGGTAAACAAGCGCCGTCGCGCCGAGGCTCCACGGCACAAGCGAATCCGCCAGATGCTCGCTGCGGCTCTCCACCGCAGACTTGAGACGCTCGGACTCCTCGATGCTCTTCACGATACGGTCGTAGCGTCCCTCGCCGGAGACCTTCTCCACGGCGACGACGCACTCGCCCGTCTCCACGGCCGTCCCGGCGTAGACATAGCTGCCCGGCGACTTGCGCACGGCAAGCGCCTCACCCGTCATCGACGACTGGTTGACCTCCGCCTCGCCCGAAACGACCTTGCCGTCGAGAGGGATCAGGTTCCCCGCGCGCACAACGATCTGCGCGCCGGAGACGATCTCGGAGATCGGCGTCAAAACCTCCGTGCCGTCGCCAAGCCGCAGCCAGACGCGCTCTACGCCGAGCGACATCGCGCCGGCGAGGTCGTCCACAGAACGCTTGTGCGTCCACTCCTCCAGAAGACCGCCGACGCCAAGCAGAAACATCACGGACGAGGCGGTCTTGTAATCGCCGCGCAAAAGGGAAACGGTGATCGCCGTCGCGTCGAGCACCGGCACCTCCAGCTTTCCGCGCAGCAGCGTCGCAAGCCCCTTGACAATATATCCCGCCGCGCGCAGCCATGCAAGAGCGATGCGCACGGGAGCGGGCAGGAAGATGCGCTTCATGCCGCGCCATACGACGCGCATGACGAGCTTTTCCTCGTATTCCCGATCCATTGCGCGCCCCGTGCGCTCCGGCACGGCGACGCTCTTCGCCGCGCTCTCGTAGGAAAACGCGGCCAGCGCTCCGACCACGTCCTCCCGTGAGCAGAGGTAGGAGACCGCCGCGTCGCCGGTGCGCTCGTAGACCTTCACGGCAATCACACCGGTCTTTGACAGAAGGTAATATTCCAGAATATCCGCCTGCGCGCAGCTCATGCGCCCACAGCAGAGATGGACGCGGATGCGTCCGGCAGACTCATGCAGTATCTTACATTTCATGGTTTTCTCTCCAAAAAGGAAAAGAGGAAGCCTACGCCTCCTCTTTTCCCAAGCGTCAGGCCTTGTCTTCGATGACGGCGGCATCCTCCGCCGAGGCACGCTCTTCATTAAAACGCTTCGCGTCCTCGTAGACGTCTTCCGCGCCCTCACGCACCGTCGTCGCAGCGTCCATGACGCAGTCCTTCGCCCGCAGCGCCGCCGCAGTGACGTGCGTGTACGCTTTCTTTGCGTCCTTGCTCCCAAGCGCCTTGATCCCTGCCGTGCCAAACAGCACGCCGCCCGCAAAAACAGCCAGTTTACTCCAAGACATCGTGATCCCGCCCTTTCATCATTTGATGCTGTTTGCATCATCTAACAAAATATTAGCACACACTAACAGAATAAGCAAGGCCTAACAAGAGATTTTTTGTATGTCGTTTTTTGCCTCTGATGATTACCAGCGATACACCGCGAGGCGGTTGTTGAGGTTCCTGCCGATGATGGCGAACAGCTTGCTGCGGATGGAATACTTCTTCATTTCGGTGTTGTAGCTCGTCTCGGATACGAAGCTCATCCGCGGTTCCAAATCAAGATACTCCCTTCCGGACTTGGTACCCCAACCGAAGGTTGCGTTCGTGTATTTGACCGTGTCGTGCTGCTTGCTGTGCTTCTCCAGAAACGGGGAGTGCAGCTCCGCCAGCAGGTATCCGTGGGGAAAGCTGTCACAGAGCATATTGAGGCAGGCCTTGACCTGCTCCCTGGAGAAATACTCCAGCACGCCCTCCATGACGATGATATACAGCTCCGCCTTGGGGATGTTCGCCGTCCAGTAGCCGTTCAGGGCGTCACCGTCGAGCATGGTGCAGCGCTCCCGATCCTCATACACCTTGCGCCGCACGGCGATCTGGTCGGGCAGATCCACGTCAAACCACCGCAGCCGTCCGTTGTCCACCTGAGAGAATTTATCGTCGAAGCCGCAGCCCAGGTTGATGCAGGTGGCGTCCGGATGGGCTTGCAGGAGCGCCTTGAGCTGGTCGCGGAACAGGATCGTCCGCGCCACGACGCCCTCGTGCGATAAAAAGGGATCGTATTTGCTCACGTCCACGCCAAGCGTCTCGATAATCTCCTCCGCCTTCTCGTCGCGTATCCGTGCATTTGGGCGCGCGGTCTCGCTCGCCTTGATCGCCAGCGGGATCAGGGCGGTTTCCTGAATGTCTCCGAATTTGAGATCCATGATTTCTTTTCCCCCTCGTCTTTCTGATGATTCAAATATGCTCCGAACAGCTTTCACACAGGCATTTCCATGAACGCATCGATGACTTTCAGCACCGGCGCGGCATAGCTCTCTCCGCCGAACAGCCATTGCTCGTGCTGCATGTCAAATTCGCGGATATCGGGATCGCGGAAATACTTCCTGTACCGCTTCAGATACTTCTCACCCATCTTCTTCGCATAAATGAAGTGGGCTTTTGTGTGCTCCACATGGATATCGTCCTCCAGCCATGTGAGCAGGTCGGTGTAATAATCGCAGGCCGTCCCCGGCAGCAGAAACAGGGTTTTCCCGGTTTTCAGGCCCATTTCATCGAATTGCATCGCTTTCGCTCCTCCCGTTATGCTCCCATTTTCAGCCGCTTATCCGATGCTCCACGCGGCGCTTGCCGCCTGAAGCTGCGCCATGCGGCGGAAGATGCCGTTTTCCCGGAGGAAGCGCTCCTCCTGATTGGTTGCCCGGATCTCGCGGATGTTCTCCAGCGTCTCCTGAATGCCGTCGGAAACACGGATCGCCGCCGCCTTGGTGCGCTCGGAGTCGCGCTTGGCGAGCGCACGGCTGCCGAAGAGCAGCACAAACGCCGCGGGCACACCCCAGAGGCAGGCGATCGCAAGCCGCCAGTCGTAGACGAACAGGCACACGCCGACGATCGCGGTGGAGACAAACGAGCCGTAGAGATAGCCGAGGCAGTGCGACCAGACGTGCTCCAAGCGGTTCACGTCGCCCATGATGGTCTCGGTGAGGTCGGCGAGGTCGCGTTTGCCGAAGTAGCCGAGCGGCAGCGTCCGCAGGCGCTCGGCAAGCGAGATGCGCGCCGCCTTGACCTCGCCGTAGACAAGACCGTAGGTCGCCTTGTACTGCTGCACATGCGTGAGAAGCGAGAGCACGACGAACACAAGCGTCAGCGCGAGAAACGTTGCGGCATCCGGCAGCGGCGCGCCGCCGGTCAGCGTGTCCATATAGCGTCCCATCATCAAATAAAGGATGCCCATGCCGCCCATGACAACAAGATTGGTAACGACGGTCCAGAGCGTTCCCGCTTTGACGTTTTTTACGCCCTGCTCCGTGAGCGCGTACTTATGTTGAAACTCTTTCCCAAACATTGTCTTCGCCTCCCTTACGCCGAGATCTTCCACGAGACCGCCTTCTGATAGTCCGCCCACATACGGGCATAGAGGCCGCCGGCACGCACAAGCTCGTCATGCGTGCCCTCCTCGACAACCTTGCCGGCGTCCAGCACGATGATCTTATCCGCATTCACAACGGTGGAAAGCCGGTGCGCGATCATGACGACCGTCCGCCCCTTCGTCAGCATCGCGATCGCCTTTTGAATGAACACCTCGTTCTCGGGATCGGCAAAGGCGGTTGCCTCATCGAGCACCACAATGCTTGCGTCCTTGAGAATGACACGGGCCAGCGCGACGCGCTGCTGTTCGCCGCCGGAAAGATAGGTACCCTCCGTGCCGATCACGGTATCGACACCATTCGGCAGCTTTGCGAGGATGTCGCCGCACTGCGCCGCTTCGAGCGCCGCCATCGCCTCCTCGCGCGTCGCGTCCGGGCGCGCCGCGCGGACATTATCAAGGATCGACGCCGTTGTCCTTCGGCAGGCGCGGATTTGCGACGATCTCCAGCGTCGGCGCGTTCATCACCTCGTCGATGCGTCCGAGCGCGGTATGCGCGAGCATCATGCCGCTGGCAGCGAACATGATGCGCGCGAGCGCCGTGGAGATGATCGCCGAGAATACCGCATAGAAAGCAAAGTTGGTCACGAAAAGTGCAAAGTTGCCGCTTCTCAGCGCGCCGGGCGCGAGCAGCAGCGCCACGGGCACGAGGAAGATAAACGCGCCCTCGGTGGCGGTCAGGTTAATCGCCTGCGGCAGACGGCAGACGCCGAGAGCGTACTTCTCCGCCTTTGTGCTGTAGTCCTCGATCGCCTCGCGGAACGCCTTGAACGAGTACACCGTCTGCTGGAATACCTTTACGACGGGAATGCCGCGCACATACTCGGTGCCCGCCTTACTCATCGTATCCTGCGCCGCCTGATACTCCGCCATGAGCTTTGCGTTCTTGCCGCCCATCATCGAAAACATCGCCGCAACGGACACCACCGCCGCGAACAGGCAGGCCGCCCCCATGTGCCAGTCAAAGACGAGCATCAGCACGAGCGTTGAAAGGAACATCGCCGCCGTCCCCACGATGTCCGCGAGGTTGTGCGCAAGCAACGTCTCCGTCTCTCCCGCCGCGCCGTCCAGCCGGTTGCGAAGAAGGCCCGAGGCGTTTGAATCAAAGAACCCGAGCGGCGTTTTCATCAGATGCGCCATGCCGGCCTTGCGGATGTTGCTCGCCGTGCGGAACGCCGCAAGGTGCGTGCACATCAGCGCGCAGAAGTAGACGATGATACCGCCCACCGCGGTAGCAAACGCCATCCACCCGTAGCGTTCGATCCCCGCCGCCCTCGTCCAGTCCGGCGCGACCGCGATGAGATCGCGCGCCGCGAGCCAAATACAGATGTAGGGGAGCATCCCGAGTATCATCGCTGCCGCGGACAGGGCAAGCCCGAGATACGTCAGCCCCCGGTAGCTGCCTGCGTAACCCAGCAGAACAGCTACATCGCTTGGTTTCTTCTCTTTGGTCGTCATGCTTTTCTCTCCTTCTCAGTTGATCGATCCCACATTGCCGATAAACCGTTCGATCTCCGTGACATACTCCTTCGGGTGCGCCGCCATATATCCGCAGTGGAGACATCGGAGGCGAATCGTCAGCTCCGCGTTCGGCATATAGGCGGAGATCGCTTTCCGGGCGTAGCGCAGGTCAAAATCCTTTTCGCCAAAATCCAAATGCAGCTTTTCCTGTTCTGCCTCCGTCAGGGGACGAAGCTCATAATGGCAGCAGGCACGGCATAATTCATGAACGGGCATCCGTGTGCCCTCCACGAAGTTAGACTAAGCTAACATCAATTCAAAAATAAATGCCTCTATCAGCCGTTCCGCTGCCACGGGATTGCCGAGACAGGAAGCGTTTCGAGGTTTGCTGTTAGCTTTCGCTTACTACGATACACCCGCTATTTGAAAAATGCAAGAGGTTTTTTCTTTGACTAAACGTGCTGATTGCCGCAAGCCCGTCAATCAGATCCCGCTTATGATTGACATAGCCGATCCGCATACTCTTCTGTTCCTCGAAGCAGTCGTCCGGCGTAACAAACACGCCTGCCGTTTCATACATACAACCTCTGACATACTGCTCACCGAGATACACAGGCAAGGAAGAAGCGCAGCTCGCAGAAAAGGCCGTCGAAGCATCGCTCGTATTTCACGCAGCGCACTCCGCATAAGGCTTTTTCCGCATCCGGCAACGGCAAAATGCCCGTCAGCCCTCTAAAACAGGGCCAGCGGGCACTCTCAGATTTTTCCGCACTTTTTCCGCAAAAACGCCTTAGTTTACCTAAGAATACCTTAGGATACCGCAGGTTCGCAAAATCGTAATTGCCGGAAAAGTAAAAAACACCTGATTTCCGAAGAAATCAGGTGTTTTCGTGGTGCGCGGTAGAGGACTCGAACCTCTGACCCCATGCACGTCAAGCATGTGCTCTACCAGCTGAGCTAACCGCGCGAATCAGCATGAGATACTATAACGCACCCGTGTGCAAATGTCAAGCCTTTTTTTCATTTTATTCTTTCGCTATAATCATTACATATATATGATGGGGGAGAATGGGGTATTATCATGGCTACTGCTCAAATCGGTTTTGATAACGACAAGTATCTGTCCATGCAGTCCGAACACATCCGTGAGCGCATCGCCCAGTTCGGCGGCAAGCTCTATATGGAGTTCGGCGGCAAGTTGTTTGATGATTTTCACGCCTCGCGTGTGCTGCCCGGCTTTCAGCCCGACAGTAAGGTGCGCATGCTCCAGCAGCTCAAGGACGACGTGGAAATTGTCATCGCGGTCAATGCCAATGACATTGAAAAGAACAAGGTGCGCGGCGATCTCGGCATCACCTATGATGACGACTGCCTGCGCCTGATGGATTCCTTCCGCGCTTTGGGGTTGTATGTCGGCAGCATTGTGGTAACACAGTACGCCGGACAGGGTGCCGCGGACTCTTTTTTGAAACGTCTGGACGCGTTGGGCGTGCGCAGCTACCGCCACTACCCCATCGCCGGATATCCCTCGGACGTGGCGCACATCGTCTCCGATGACGGATTCGGCAAAAACGATTATATCGAGACGTCGCATTCTCTGGTGGTCGTTACCGCCCCCGGTCCCGGCAGCGGCAAGATGGCGACCTGCCTGAGCCAGCTCTATCACGAGCATCAGCGCGGCGTCAGCGCCGGCTACGCAAAGTTTGAGACCTTCCCCATCTGGAATCTCCCGCTCAAGCATCCCGTCAACCTCGCCTATGAGGCGGCAACCGCCGACCTCAACGACGTCAACATGATTGACCCCTTCCACCTCGAAGCCTACGGCGTCACGACGGTCAACTACAACCGTGATGTGGAGATTTTCCCCGTTCTGCGCGCTATCTTTGAGCGCATTCAGGACAAGTGCCCCTATCAGTCTCCCACCGACATGGGCGTGAATATGGCAGGGAACTGCATCATCGACGATGAAGTCTGCCGCCTCGCCTCCCGCATGGAGATCCTGCGGCGCTACTACAACACGATGGTCGCCCACGTGCGCGGCGAGGCCAACGACGAGCAGCTGCGCAAGCTTGAGCTTGTGATGCAGAAGGCCGAGGTCACCCCGGAGCTCTGCCCCGCCTATGCCGCCGCGCTGGAAAAGGCGGACGAAACCGGCGCGCCTGCCGGCGCGATGGTACTGCCCGACGGGCGGCTCGTCACCGGCAAGACGTCCTCCCTGCTGGGCGCCTCCGCGTCGATGCTGATGAACGCGCTCAAGGTCGTGGGGAAAATCGACGACGAGTTGGATCTGCTTCCCGATCTCATCATCAAGCCGATTTCCGATCTCAAAACCCGTCACCTCGGCCACAACAATCCGCGCCTGCACTCCGACGAAGTGCTGTTGGCGCTGGCGATTTCCGCTTTGACCAACCCGCTCGCGGCCCGCGCGCAAAAACAGCTCGGCAAACTGCGCGGCGCGGACGCGCATTTCTCCGTCATCATCTCTGAAGAGGATATCCAGCTCTACAAGAGTCTGGGTATCCATGTGACCTGCGAACCCCGGTATGAGGTCAAAAAATTCTACCATAAGTAATATTATATAAAAGGGAATACCGAATGGATACAATTATTTCGATCATCGCGAAAGAACTCGGCCGCAGCGAGGCACATGTCTCCGCTGTGGTCGAGCTGCTTGACGAGGGCAATACCGTCCCGTTCATTGCCCGCTACCGCAAGGAGCTGCACGGCTCTATGGACGACACAACGCTGCGCACGCTGGAGGAGAGGCTCGCCTATCTGCGCTCGCTGCAAGAGCGGCGCGATACGGTCAAGGCCTCCATTGAGGAGCAGGGCGCGCTGACGAGCGAGTTGGCCGCCGCCATTGACGCCGCCAAAACGCTTGCGGAAGTAGAAGACCTTTACAGGCCTTACAAGCCCAAGCGCCGTACCCGTGCCACCATCGCCAAGGAGAAGGGGCTGGAACCGCTGGCCGACGCGATCCTCACCCAGACGCACGATCTTCCCGACCTGCATGAGCTTGCCGCGCCCTATGTGAATGACGAGAAGGGCGTAGCGTCTGCCGAAGAGGCCCTCGCCGGTGCGGGCGACATTATTGCGGAGCGCCTGTCCGACGACGCGAATCTGCGCAAAGCTCTGCGTACGCTCTTTGAGAAAAAAGGTGTTGTGCATTCCTGTGCGGCTGCGGAAGAAGACAGCGTCTATCGGCTCTACTATGACTTCCTCCAGCCGGTGCCGCGGATGCAGGGGCATCAGGTGCTGGCGCTCAACCGCGGCGAAAAGGAGGGCTACTTGAAGGTCAGCGTCACGGTTGACCGGGACTTTGCCCTCAGTGCGGTATGCGCTTTCGTCAAGCCCGGCACGCGCGCAAGCGATTTTCTGCGCGGTGTGGGTGAAGACGCCTATGACCGCCTGATTGAACCTTCGCTGGAGCGCGAGATGCGCGCCAGCCTGACCGATACCGCATCCGAGGGCGCAATCCACATGTTTGCGCTCAACCTCAAGCCTTTGCTGATGCAGCCGCCCGTCAAGGGTCGCGTCACGATGGGGCTTGATCCCGGCTATGCCCACGGCTGCAAGGTCGCCGTGGTCGACGGTACGGGCAAGGTGCTGGACACCACGGTCGTTTACCCCACGCAGGGCGCGGCACGCAAACGCCAGGCGATCGACACGCTCAAGGCAATGGTGAAGCGCCACGGTGTCGCCCACATCGCCATCGGCAACGGCACCGCCTCCCGCGAAACCGAGCAGATGGCCGTGGAGCTGATTGGCGAAGTCGGCGGCGGAGTCAGCTATATGATCGTCAACGAGGCAGGCGCTTCCGTCTACAGTGCCTCAAAGCTGGCAGCGGAAGAGTTCCCCGATTACGACGTAAACCTGCGCTCCGCGGTCTCCATCGCACGGCGCCTGCAAGACCCGCTGGCGGAGCTGGTAAAAATCGACCCCAAGGCGATCGGCGTGGGACAGTATCAGCACGACATGCCGCAAAAGCGGCTCGGCGAAACGCTCGACCATGTGGTCGAGGACTGCGTCAATGCCGTCGGCGTCGACCTGAACACCGCGTCCGCACCGCTTTTGGAGCGCGTTGCCGGGCTCAACGCCACCACCGCCAGGAATATTGTGGCCTACCGCGAGGAGGAAGGCGCGTTCACCACACGCAAGCAGCTTTTGAAGGTGCCCAAGCTCGGGCCGAAGGCATTTGAGCAGTGCGCCGGTTTCCTGCGCGTGCCGGAAAGCCGCAATACGCTGGATAACACGGGCGTACACCCCGAAAGTTACGACGCTGCCGAGCGACTGCTTGAATTGCTCGGATACGATAAGTCGGCGTTAAAACATGGTGCATTGGCGGATATTGGTGCAAAACTGGAAACTTTTGGCACAGAACAGGCTGCTTCCGCCTGTGGCGTCGGCGTACCGACGCTGCGTGACATCGCCAAGGAGCTGCAAAAGCCGGGACGGGACCCCCGTGACGAGCTGCCGCCGCCGATCCTGCGCACCGATGTGCTGGAAATCAAGGATCTGAAGCCCGGCATGCCCCTTACGGGTACCGTGCGCAACGTCGTGGATTTCGGTGTCTTCGTTGACATCGGCGTACATCAGGACGGTCTGGTACACATCTCCCAGGTCTGCGACCGTTTCATCAAGCATCCCAGTGAAGTGGTCTCTGTGGGCGATATTGTCAAGGTGGTCGTGCTGGAAGTGGACGAAAAGAAGAAACGCATCGCGCTTTCTATGAAGCAGGCGCCAAAAAGCTGAATAATTTTCTATTCGATACTATCATCGGTCTATATTTCAAAAACCCGAAATATAGACCGATGATTTTTTAAATATTCATTTTCTGTCAATATATTGTGGTTGCACTTCCTTGTCGGCGCAATTTTTGTTCGTCATGTGGACTTATCAAACCTGATTCGCTCGATTTTTTAGACTGAGTATTTTTTGGCGTCTTCTTCCGCGTCCATCTCACGGACTTACTGCCGCCGTTTCTATCATTTTCAGCCTGTTTTTGAGCCATCGGATCTGTTCGCAGGTTTTCTCTCTTTGTGGGTGTTGGATGCGCGCATGCCTGCCACTGTGCAATTTGCCCAATTGCAGCGCAAACCGGACATACGAGCGCCTTTGGCATCTTTGTAGCGCGGGTTTGCTTGGTTTACTTTCCGGAACTCGGTTTACCTCTGTCTCTCATGCGCTTTTACCGCCCTTCGGCCTGTGTCCTGACCTTTTGTCCTGTTATGGTGCGTCGAAGCGGCGCCTTTTTTATGCGTTTCTCCGCCGGCTGCCTGTTCCGCCGTGCGGCAAAATCCGCACAAAATGCGTCAAAACCTCTTTGCAGCGCTGATTTATGCCCGACCGAGCGCTTTTGCGTTTATGCTCCGGTCACAGAGATACGATTTCCTCGCTCCGCCGTATCCGGTTTCCTGTCCGCAGGGCCGTCCGGCGTGATGTATGCGTCGGGAGTGCCTGTATTGCCGCCGATTGCGCCCGATTTCAGTCCGTTTGGACGATTTCTCGCGGACTGATGGCTTTTTCCCGCTTGGTTCGGTCGTTCTTGTTTCATTTCCCTTCCGACCGGTCACACCGCCAAAACGGCGTGAAAAAGAGGCGTGTTTTGCCACGGCAAAACACGCCTCTTTTTACACTTTTTGCGGTACTAGCCCTGCTGTTCCATGTCCTCTTTGGACACCCTTCTGCCACGCCATTGGGCTGGATTTGCCTGCATAATGGCGGGAAACAGGTTCTCCTGCTCATTTGTGGGCTGAATATTGTAGGTGCCGTACTTATTGATGAGATCAAACGCATCCTCCGGCTGTCCGAAGAAAGGGTTCATCATCGGGGTCTCATCATAGGGCAATCCCCCATCGCGCCGCTCTGACATCCTATCGCCTCCATGCGCTCATGCGCAAATCGTACGGGACTTTCCTCCGCACGGAGAAACGTCCACGGCGACAGTGTGCCCGGTTTCTGCGCGCTTTATGCCCGCAGGCTCGGCGGATAAACGCCTGAATCGTGCAGCTTCTTCAGCTCTCCCTGCACGGACGCCTTATCCTCCTTGTATGTCACGCCGAACCAGCGCGCAGTGGAATGGAGCACGGAAACCGTCAGCTCACCCTTGTCGATCAGCTCGCCGACCATCGTCGGCAGCAACGCCTCACCCTTGATATTATCGGGTGCAAGGCTCTTGAGGAACTCGGCGAAAAACTGCTCCAGCTTGTCAAAGATCCACGGCGTAAAGCCCCAGAAGTTCATGGAGACCGGCGTCTCAGGCGGAATGAGGGGACTATCCTCGCCGTTTTCGATGTCCCGGATATCGCCGTTGGGATAGAGCTTGATCTTAAAGGTCTCAACGATCTTCGTCAGCTTGCCGTTCTCGGTATGGCAGACACCGCGGGTCACGGTCCCATTCTCACTGACGGTCTTGTCCACGCGGTAGCCCACCATTGCACCCGCTCCGCTTTCCGGCAGCTTGATAAGCTCTTTGTAGAGCGTCTCAAATGCGTCCACGCCGTAATAATCATCGGCATTGAGCACGGCAAACGGCTCATGGACAACATTGCGGGCACAGAGCAGGGCGTGCGCCGTGCCAAAGGGTTTCACGCGCTCAGCCGGGATCTTGTACCACGACGGGACGCTGGAGAAGTCCTGAAACGCATAGGCAACCTCGACATTTGAGCCATCCTTCGCCTTCATCTGCGCAATACGTCTGCCACACAGATCCTCCATCAGGTCCTTCATGTCGGGCTTGATGATGAACACGACCTTGGAAAAACCGGCCCGGATTGCGTCATAGATCGAATACTCCATCAGGATCTCGCCGTTGGGTCCGAGGCCGTCAACCTGCTTGTTGCCCCCGTAGCGTGAGCCCATGCCCGCCGCCATGATGACCAGTGCTGTTTTCATAGTGTTTCCTCCATTGTGGCAAATTACTTGGTTTTTCTTGGCTTTTTCCATAATATACCTGAAAAGCAGCTTCTTTTCAACACTTGTTTTTTCCTCATACCGTGGTATACTCGATGTACCCGAACCCATAAGGAAAGAAGGTCGTATCCATGAAACGCCTCTTTATTTTATGTCTCTGTCTCGCCTGCCTCTGCTCCGCAACCGCCTTTGGCGCGGCAGATACGGGCAGCCCGCGTATCGGGGACAATTCCGCCTCCACGGCGACCATTGAGATGCGCAGCGGGATAACCGCAGACATTGCCCTTGCGCAGGGCAGTATCAGCAAGGATCAAAACGCCGCGGATATCATCAGTGCCGCATCGGCAAAGGGCAACCTGCTCATCGCGGTCAACGGTGGTTTTTTCAATGCCTATTATGACAGAACGCCGGAGGACGGCTACGGCAAAGCCGCGCGCTGTCAGGTCAATCTGGTCCGCAACGGACAGGCCATCAACGGCGCCGCCGGCGATCAGACCGCCATCTATCTCGGCTTCACACAGTACGGCAAGGCGATGATCGACGAGGTTGGCATCACGCTCTATGTTGAATTTGCAGGCAAAAAGCTCCCGACCTGGGGCGTCAATTATTACTATCCCGACGAGCCGGACTCCCTCCTGCTCTTCACGCCTGAGGCGGGTGCCGATCTGCCCGTCCCCGCAAATGCCAAGGCAGCCAAGATCGTCAACGGCAAGGTCACGGAGATCCTGACCTCCGGCAAAATGCCCTGCGCCGCAAACACCTACTATTTTGTCTGCGGCGGCAACCTGCATGATCGCCTGCCCGCCGTCGGGGAAACGGTCCGCTTTACCACCGAGTTCAGCAAGAGCGCCTGGAACAGCGTCACGACCGCCGTGTCCTGCGGCCCGTGGCTGCTGCACAACGGCTGGAACGTCTTTTCCGAGAACGCCAAATACAGCTACCTTGCCGATCAGAAAATCTCGGAATCCGCGGTCGCCGCACGCACCTATGCCGCCATTCTCTCCAACGGTGATCTGATGGTGGGAGCCTGCACGGCAAGTCCGAAACAGATTATAGCCTATTTGCTCTCCATCGGCGCAAAGGACGCCATGCTGCTCGACGGCGGCGCGTCTTCCATGCTCTACGCCAACGGCAAGATGCTCCGCAACGCGGGGCGTAAGCTCAATAATGTCGTTTGCATCTACGATTCCACTCCTGCCGTCAATGTCAGTGTAGGCGGCACGGCGGTGCAGTGGACGGACGCCGCACCGTTCATCGATGCAAACAACCGCACGATGGTGCCGTTGCGCGCCGTGGCTGAAGCGCTGGGCCTGCGCGTCAGTTGGGACGGCGCAAAACGCGAGGCAAGCTTTACAGGCAACAGGAAAACCCTCATCTTCCCCATCGGTAGCACCAATGCCCGTACCGGCGATGGCAAGGCCATATCGATGGACACCGCCGCCGTGATCGTGGGTAATCGAACCTATGCCCCCATACGCTACCTCGCCGAGTTCTTCGGCTACAGCGTGAGTTGGGATGGTACAAGCCGCACGGTCATCATCCGATAAGCAGATACGACAAAGCGCCCCGCCGGCCGGCGGGGCGCTCTCTTATTTCCGGGGTCATTACTGTTTTTCGCGCTTGTCCACGATCTCCGCGTCTGCCGCATTCTTGCGGATGGACTCGATTCCCTTCAGGCAGCTGTCCTTCTTTTTGTAGCTCTCGCCCACGCCGATGGTCTCGCCGTTGCCGGCTTTGAGGCGGAAACGGGTTTCGCCGGCCTTGTCCGTATAGACCTCAAACTTTGGGTGTTTCTGCTTCTCGAAATTCTCAACCGTCTGATCCTCGATTGCGGCGATGGGAGCGTTCTTCTGCACGCTGGCAATGCCGTTCTTACAGGCGTCAAAGGAGCTGTAGATCTCGCTGGAGAGGATGATTTCGTTGTTCCCCGCCTTGAGGTCAAACTTGACGCCGCCCTTGGCGTCCTTGATGACAAATTTACCCATTTCCAAGCCTCCTGCATCCTAAATTAGCGGACAGATGTCCTCTTGCTGTCATTTTACGACAGAATATGCCGTTCGTCAATGAGAAAACTTGTCTCATTCATACAATACTGTCCCGGGTCATATATATGGAACACCTTGGGATTTAGGAGTGTTGCTATGAAAGGGAACATTGAGGAGCGCGCCTGCGCGCTCGCCGGCTACATCATAGAAAATCGTGCCACCGTGCGCGCCGCCGCCCGAAAGTTCGGCATCAGCAAAAGCACCGTCCACAAGGATCTGCAAGACCGTCTGCCAGGCATCAACCGCGCGCTCTATACACAGGTCAAAAGCATACTGGACGAAAACAAGGCGCAGCGCCATATTCGCGGCGGCATTGCCACACGCCGAAAATACAAGGGCTTGTAGAATCGCAGAAATCAGGGTATAATAGAAATCGGCGGCGCCGTATACTCCTGTTCCGGACAATGCGGTACCGCCCTTTCTGGACGTCGAAGTAACCAAAATGAAAAATCGAACCGTCTCCGTGCGTCGGAGCATATGCCTGCGCCGCATACTGCCGGCCGCGCTTCTCATTTGCGCCGCAGCGCTGCTGCATGATGCTGTCCGCGCCCCCGCGCTGCCGGAGCGCGGAGCACCGCCCGCCGCGTCTGTGCGGCTCATTTCTCCCGTCCCCGCCGCTCACACGGAGCGCGATGCGCCGCTTGCTGCGGTTCGCACCCGGCGTGCGCACTGCTACAACATTCTTCTCTCCGGCATCGACGCTTCCGGCGGCGGCAGCGACACGAATCTGCTGGTGCGTTTTGACGTTCCCGCCCGGCGTATCGACGCCGTCAGCCTGCCGCGGGATACCCTGCTCCATCATGCGTGGTACAGCAACAAACTCAACTACGCCTATGCCTCCGGTGGCTCCGAGTTGCTGCGCAGCGAGATAGAAAACCTCCTTGGCGTTCCGGTTGACTATTGTGTTTCCGTGCATTTATCGGGATTTATCGACCTGATCGACCGAATCGGCGGCATTGATTTTGACATTCCCGTGGACATGGACTATGACGACCCGGCGCAGGGGCTGCACATCCATTACACCAAAGGCCCGCACCACTTGAACGGACGGCAGGCGATGGAGGTCGTTCGCTGGCGCAAGAACAACAACGGAGTCGGCTACGCCGACGCCGACATCGGACGCATCCGCACCCAGCAGGCATTTTTGCGCTCAGCTGCCGCACAGGCAGCGCGCCTTGGAAACGCAAGCGCGCTGGCACAGCTCTTCTTCTCCTGCGTTCAGACCGACCTGACCGTCGGCAACCTCGTATGGCTTGCCGGTGAAGCGTTGGAAGTCCGTGCAGAGGACCTCCACTTCTACACGCTCCCCGGTGACGGCGCCGGCAGCTACCGCCGCGAGTCCGTCTACGTGCTTGCGCCCGCAGCGGTTCTCGATCTGGTCAACGAGGCGCTGAATCCTTATGATGCGCCCATTGCCGCCGAGGAACTGGATATACTTGTTCCTTAATGTGCCAATACAACATGGTATGTATTTTGATTATCATTTGGAAAGGAATTACAACCGATGAAACGCCTGAACGGTCGCCTGATTGCCCTGCTGTTGCCGTTGGCGCTGCTGCTTTCACTCAATGTCTGGGCCGCGCCGGAGGACGGCTCCGCAGTCCTGCCGCGCAGCCGCACCTATACCGGACAGTTTGACGACATAGCCCTTGACGACTGGTATTACCCTTACGTTTGCGCCAGCTATGAGTACGGGCTTTTTGAGGGACGCGGAGACAGCTTCGATCCCCGTGCGAACATCACCATTGCCGAATTGCTGACGCTCTCGGCGCGCCTGCGCGCCGCCTATGAGGGCGACGTCATCCCTGCCGCCGCTGCGGATGAGGCCTGGTATGCGCCCTATGTCGCCTATCTGGACGCAAAGGGATTGCTCAACCATGAGCTGAATGATTTTGGGGCAAGCGCAACGCGCGCGCAGCTCGCCGGGATCTTTGTCCTTTCCCTGCCCGAAGGCTGCTATGACGCCGCGAACGCCCTGATCGTCACAGACGCCTACGCCACGGGGAGCTATATTACCGACGTGGGGCCGGATACGCCCTTTCAGCCGCAGATTCTCTGGATGTATCGGCAGGGGCTGGTCGACGGCATGGACGATTCCGGCAGCTATTGGCCGGCAGAACCTACCACCCGTGCCGAAGTCGCTGCGGTTGTCACACGTATGGTCGACCCGACGCTGCGGCTGAAGCTCTCCTGGGTCATCACGCCCGCCTGGTCCGCTGCCGGGCGCACGCTTGCCAGCCTGGTCGAAGCGCCCGAAGAGGTCAGTACATCCCCGGCCTTTGACGACACAGAGGCCATTGACAACGCAGTGCGTCAAATGCTTGCCAACGGAGAGCACACCTTATTGCTGCAATATCCCTATATTATGGACCATTCCGGGGCAAAAGCGCTCGCCAACGCGTTCGCGGACGCTATCAAGAATTACTCTGAGCAGATGTATAACGACGTAATCTGCCAGCGTTACCTCAACAGCGGCCGGGTAATCCTGTATTTCTGCTCTGCCGACACATATCTCAGCGCCAGCCGCACCATCGACAAGCAATACCCCTCGATGAGCGACAGCAACAAGGATAAGTTGATTCAGGATCTGACGTCGGATACTCTTGAACGGTATCGCGAGGAGACGATGGCAAAGGCGATTGAGATCCATGATATGCTCTGGGAAACCGGGCAGCTGGACAAAAGCATGAGCCAATACGACGTTGCGAAGATCTATTTCCAGTGGCTGTGCGATCACTGCGTCTATGATGACGCCGCCGTAAACGACGAAAACTCCACCAGCCACATCGCCTACAACGCGCTCGTCAACGGTCTGGCCGTGTGCGACGGTTATACGGGCGCGTACAACCTCCTTTTGAAGCTGGAGGGTATTGACTGCTATACCCAGTCCAACGATACACACATCTGGACCGTCGCCACACTGGACGGCACAACCTATCACATCGACGTCACCTGGGGTGATCAGATCAGCTTTGTCGAGTGGAAGTACTTCGCGATGGACCCCGCGCTGTCTGAGCGCGAACACGGCAGATAACAGCAAAGCGCAAAAGCGGACGGATTTCTTTTGAAACCCGTCCGCTTTTCAAATTTTCCGAATGGAAAGCAGGTTGGTAAACAACGCAACACTCTGTTGACGCATGTAGCGTTCGTAATCGCTGCGCAGGATAAACAGCTCGCGTCCCCAGGAAGAAACACGCATCCGCTCATCGTCCAGACCTGTCACGGTCAGGAAATGTGCCTTGGTACGCTCCGCCTCCGCATAGCCGTCTCCCGCTGCGCGCCAGAGCGTCAGCCGCTCCGTTCCCCAGACCTTTGGAAAATTCGGCCCGATGGCAATGATCCCGGGCACATCGTCCGCCAGCATCCCCGCCAGCTTGTCCCAGAAACGTCCCCCGGATACGCCCCAGCCGGCCCGGAACGGCAGTTTGTCCCGCCGCAGGCAGAGGTTCATGCCAAGCGCAAGGCGCACGCCGTCGATCCCATGACGTGGAATGAGCGGAAAGAACCGGCGCAGCAAGTTTACATAACGTGTGTATTCTTCTCGCTCCAGTACCTCCCTGCCTTGCAGATACAGCAACGTGTCCGCGCAGGCAATAACTCCGCAGCCGCAGCTGCGAAAGTTCCGGTCCGGGAACCAGTTCTGACTTCCGCCGCAGGAAAGTGTCCGTCCCGTCTGCACGCAGACGTAGGGGCGTCTGAGCTCAATCATCGTCGCGGGAGCGCGCCAGCACCGCATCCGGTGAAAGATCGGCGCTGATGGTATCTATGCTTTCAATGGTGATTGCCGCAGCAGCTGCACCAATGGCCGCTGTGCGGGACAGGTTTTCGCCCCGGAGCCACGACCATGCGATTGCCGCCATGAGCGAATCGCCGGCGCCCGTCGTGCTCACCAGTTTTGCCTGCGGCGCGGGCTGCCATACGGTCTCATCCTCGGCAGCGGCAAGGAACCCCTCCTTGCCAAGGGACAGAAATACACGCTTCACGCCGAGATCAATCAGGCGGCGTGCGGCGCGGCGCGCACTGTTGCGGTCAACGACCGGCACGCCGGAGAGCAGTTCCGCCTCCAGAGCGTTTGGTTTAAGCGTGTGGATATGGGGCAGAATCGCCGTCAGCTTTTCCGCCTTTGCCACGGAAACAGGGTCGATAAACAGCGGCACGGTCAAATGCTCCGCCAGATACGCAAGCGATTCCGCGGGCAGGTTCGTGTCCGCGACAACCAGCGCCGCGCCATTAAGCCTGTCCAGCTGCCCGGCATAGTACGCCGGCGTCAGCTTTTCGCAGATCTCCATATCGGATACGGCAAGCGCCATGTCACCCCGCTCGTCGCCGATGTATACATAGGTCGATGTACGCCCATCCGGCACACGCAGCGCGTGGTCGAGACAAAGTCCGATCGCCGCGCAGTCCTTTTCCATTGCCGCGCCGTAATCATCCGTGCCAAGTGCGCTAAACAGTTCGACGTCCACGCCGAGCAGACGCAGATTGTGTGCGATATTGCGTCCCACGCCGCCAAAGCTCGTATGCACATGCCCCGGGTTGGAATCCTTAGGCCGGAGTTTTTGCAGCGCGTGCGCTCCAACATCGACATTCGCGCCGCCGGCAACCGCAATATATGCCATAAGATCACCTTCTTCGACCCTATTCTAGTACAAAATATGCCACGGTGCAAGATGGAAAAAGTCAGTCGCCCGCCATAAACTTGCGGTATTCCTTGCTCTTTGCCAGATATTCCGCACCGTTGGCGAGGATATATTCCTTCTCCTTGTCGGTCAGCGCACGCGTCACCTTCGCGGGGCTCCCAATGAGCATGGACCCGTCCGGCGCCTCGGTCTTCCCGGTTACCACCGCGCCCGCGCCGATGATGCAGTCGTTGCCGATCTTCGCGCCGTCCAGAATCACCGCGCCCATGCCGATGATCACGCGGTCGCCGATGGTCGCGCCGTGAACAATGGCGCTGTGCCCCACGGAGACATCGTCCCCGATGACGCAACGATTGTGAATCAGCGCCAGATCCTGAATATTGCAGCGCTTGCCGATGCTGACCGGCACCTTCTCCGCGCGGCACACACTGTTGAACCAGAACGAGGTACCCTCGCCGATGGTCACGTCGCCGAGCACCTGTGCGCCGGGCAGGATCAGGACGTTTTCGTCCGTATGGATGGGCGTAAAGTTCATGACAGCCTCCTTATTGATTGCTATTCGTAATATACTCGCATTATTTTACAAAGCGAAATTTCCGTTGACAAATACCGGCACCTCACGCCCGTCCTGCGTCATACCAACAATCGACAAATCAGCGGTGCCGAGCATAAAGTCAACGTGGTTGATCGACCAGTTCAGTCCGTGCGCCATCAGTTCCTCGCGCGTCATGCCGTTGCCGCCCTCCAGGCACTCGGGATACGCCTCACCGAAGGCAAGGTGGCAGCGCGCGTTTTCATCGAAGAGCGTATTGTAATAGAGGATATTCTGATTGGAGATGGGGGAATCGTACGGCACCAGCGCCACTTCGCCGAAGTAGGACGCGCCTTCATCCACCGTGTAAGCGGCGCGCAGAAACTCCTCGCCCACTGCGGCGGGCGCTTCCACGATCCTGCCGTCTTTGATAACAAAGTGGAACCCATCAATGATATTCCCGTTGTCAACCAGCGGCATTGCTGCGTATACAACGCCATTGACACCCAGCCGATGCGGCGCAGTGAAGATTTCTTCCGTGGGCATATTGGCAACAAACGCCTGCCCCTTGGGCGTCACGCTCCGCCCGCTGGACCAGAGATGGCCATCCGGCAGCGCAACGGTCAGGTCCGTCCCGAGGGAATTCGTGTAGTGCAGGCTCCGGAAGCGCAGTTCGTTGAGCTTTTGCCGCCGCGCCTCCAGCGTGTCAAGATGCGCGCGCCAGCGCTCCACCGCCTGCCCGTCGCCGTTGATGCGCACGGCGGCAAAGATCGCATCCCAGAGCTTTTGCACCGCCTCGTCCGCCGGCACACCGGGAAACACCTTCCCCGCCCAGCTCGGAATGGGGATCGACGCGATACACCATGCGATGTCGTTATTCATCTGCGCGTGGTAAAACGGCTCCAGCGCCTTGCCGCCCGCGCGCTGCGCGCGGAGAATACGGTCGGTCTCCACACCCTTGAGCGTCTCGGGATCGCTGGCGGAAATCGCCAGATAGGCAACGCCTTGCGCCGCATAGTCGTTATAGAAATGCCTGCGCCACGCCGGAACCTCGTCGAATACCGCAGCGTCTGCGCGGAGATAGCGCTCGCGCCCCAGCGCATCGTCGCTCCAGTTCATCACGACCTCCCGGCAGCCCGCATCGTAGGCGGCGGAGGCGCACAGCCGTGCGAACGGCGCACATTCCACGGGCGAGGACAGCACCAGCGTCTGCCCCTTTTGCAGGTTCAAGCCGACCTCAATCAAGAGCTTGGCATATTCTTGTACTTTTTGTTCCATACATTCTCTCACATTCCTAGATGTTCAGCAGATTATGGGCGAAGTTGAAGTAAATGAGCAGGGACACGGCATCCACCAGCGTCGTAATGAACGGCGAGGACATGACCGCCGGGTCAAACCCCATCTTCTTCGCCAACAGCGGCAGAATACAGCCGATAATCTTCGCACAGATGACGGTCAGCAGCATCGTAATGCAGATCACAAGGGCGATCTCCAGCGTGATGGGATTGTGGAACACAAGGCGGTCGATGAACATGATCTTGAGGAAGTTTGCCGCGGAGAGCGTCGCGCCGCAGATAACCCCAACGCGGATCTCCTTCCACACGACCTCCGGCAGATCGGAAAACTCGATCTCGTCCAGCGAAATGCCGCGGATAACCGTGACGCTCGCCTGGCCGCCGCAGTTTCCGCCCGTATCCATCAGCATCGGAATATAAGCCGTCAAAATGGCAACGGCGGCAAGTGCATTTTCAAAGCCTGCAATGATCTGCCCCGTAAAGGTCGCAGAAACCATCAGCAACAGCAGCCACGGGATGCGTGCCTTCCACGTCTCGAAAATGCCGGTTTTCAGGTAGGGCTTGTCGGAGGGCAGCATAGCCGCCATCTTCTCGATATCCTCCGTAGCCTCCTCTTCCATGACGTCGATTGCATCGTCAACCGTGACGATACCGACCAGACGCCCCTCGGCGTCCACGACGGGCAATACAACGAAGTCGTACTTGCTGAACGCCTGCGCAACGTCTTCCTTGTCCTCCAGGGTGTTGACGGAGATGACATTCGTATCCATCAGCTCGCCGACAAGGGTCTCTTCCTCAGCCAGCAGCAGGTCGCGGATGGTAACGATGCCCAGCAGGTGCCGCCCCTCATCGGTGACGAAGCAGACGCTGATCGTCTCCATGTCCGACGCGGTGCGGCGAATGCGTTTGAAGGCGTCCGCAACCGTCATGGTGCGCTTGAGATCGAGCAGCTCCGTCGTCATCAGGGAGCCGGCAGAGTCTTCGGGGTACTTTAATATTTCATTGATGCTCTTGCGGGTTTCCGGATCGGCGTGTCGCAGAATGCGCTTGACCACATTCGCGGGCATCTCTTCCACAAGGTCGGCCGCATCGTCGACGTAAAGCTCGTCAAGCACTTCCTTGAGCTCCGTATTGGAAAAACCGCGGATCAGCAGCTCCTGCTCCTTCGGTTCCAGTTCGACAAAAACCTCCGCCGCCGGCTCCTTCGGAAGAAGGCGGAACAAAAGCGGCAGCTGCTCTTCGGTCAGATCCTCAAACAGCGATGCGATATCCGCCGGCTCCAGCAGCACGAGCTGGTCTCGCAATGCCGAATACTGTTTGCGCGCCAACAGGTCGCGGACGCAGTCCAACAGCTCGTCGTGATGCTCTTCAAAATCTGCCATGCCGATCCCACCTTTCCGATTTTCCCCTGACTTTATATAACTAAAGTATTTTATGCGTTTTTCATGCGACTGTCAAGGCAAGCAAAGCCTGAAAAATGTCACATATTTACATAATTCCCCCTTGCATCTGCTGTATACTTATGGTATAGTATAGTCAACCATAGCTTGAGGAGGGGATTTCATGCGTGCGCAGAGCAGATTGCTGACCACCGGTGTCATGTTGGGTCTGTGTTTCTTCCTGTCGGCTCCTGCATTCGCATCGGAATACACAGTCGTCAAGGGCGACTGCCTGTGGAAGATCGCTCAGACAAAGCTGGACAGCGGTCCGCGCTGGGTCGAGATTTACAAGGAGAACCGCGATCAGATCCGCAACCCCGACCTCATCTATCCCGATCAGGTCTTTACCATTCCGGATGGGGCAGCCGATCTGCCCGTTCCGGAGCAAGCCGAACAAGCTGAGCCGGCCGAAACAGTTGCCGCAGATGTTGCCGCAGCCGAAACGACGGCAGCGGCAGAGGGCGCCTTTGCTATACGCCCGCTCGTCGGAACCCCCACGGACTACAGTGATCCGGACAACTGGGCAAGCCTTCCGGATATCACCAAGCGGGCGGATACATTATATTTATATCCCACGGCGTACATCAACACCGATGCGGATGCGCCGAAGATCGTCCCCGTAACGGACGAAACCATGCGCAAGGGTGCGTTGCAGAACATTGAACTCAACTGCGGCGTGTTCTCCGAAAGCACCAACGTCTTTGTCCCCTATTACCGGCAAAGCAATCTCGGCGCGCTCACCGATCTGGACAGCGGTGATTTCGTGGATTTCCAGATGCAGGAGCAGCGCACGGATGTTTACGCAGCACTGGATTACTACTTTGAACACTATAACGACGGTCGACCCTATATCCTCGCCGGCCATTCGCAAGGCTCCGCAATGCTCAAGATCGTTCTGCGGGAATACATGCAGGCCCACCCCGCATATTATGAGCGGATGATTGCGGCATACGTTCTGGGTTATTCCATTACAAATGAGGACATGGAGTTTAATCCGAACCTGAAGTTTGCCGAAGGCGCAGATGACACCGGCGTTATTATTTCCTGGAACGTGGAAGGCCCCGACAACAGCGACAACTGCTGCGTCCTCCCCGGCGCGCTGGTCATCAACCCCATCAACTGGCGACGCGATGAGACCTACGCGTACACGATGTATAACCAGGGTTCGCGTATTGTAAACCCGAATACCGGAAAGGTTGACGATATCATTCCGGGCGTTGCTGATGCGGAATTGAACCTTGAGCGCGGTGTTGTGGTTTGTTATGCTGAAAACCTCTCTTACATCAGGGTTGACAACTATGGCCTCCCGAATATGTTCGGTGAGCGGAGCTATCACAACGGCGACTATGGTTTCTATTATTACAATCTCAAGGAAAATGTGGGCGTGCGTACGGATGCTTGGTTCGCGCGGCACCCCGCCTGATACTCCAGCGGATCATTCCGCCCTCGCGTTGCGGGGGCGGTTTTTTTCACCCTTTCCTTTTTCTGCCCGGTATGATATACTAATGATTTGACATCGGGGCAACCTAACCGTATTGCGGGGCGTTTCCCGGGAAAGGAGCGTGGGCGCTTGTCCGGCTATCTCGACAGGCATCGTTGGTTAAAAGGCGCCGCCGTTTTGCTGCGCCGCTACTTTGACCATCATGTCGCCCGCGACAGTGCAGCGCTGACCTATTATCTGCTTTTTGCGCTGTTCCCCCTGCTGATCTTTCTGAACAACCTGATCGGTCTGCTGGATATCGATGTGGATGCCCTGCTTCTCGTGCTCTCCCGCATCGCTCCCCGGGACGCGGTTGATCTGGCGGGGCAGTACCTCGTCTATATCTCCCGCGTCTCCAGCAGGGCGCTGCTGTGGTTCGGCCTCATTTTCAGCATTTATTTCCCCTATCGGGCGGTCAACGCGCTGTTCCAGTCTGTGCGCAAGGCTTATGACGCGGGTATGCCGACGCATTTTCTGCGCTATCAGCTGCGGGTATTGCTTTACACGGTGCTGCTGATCGTAACGCTGGTGCTTGCCCTCGCCGTATCCATTGCAGGCCGGCGCGTACTGGTCTTTGTCACGAATTACGTCTATCTCAGCGAAGGCGCGGTGCGTATTTGGACGTCGTGCCGTTTTATTCCGCTGGGCGCGCTGCTCTTTGCGATGATCGCACTGCTCTACGCGCTGGCGCTGGATGAACGCAATATCCGCCGCGGGATCTTACCCGGCGTTTTGATTGCGCTGGCGGCATGGATCGGCCTTTCCATGCTTTTTTCGCTCTATGTGGAGCGCTCCGCGCGCTATTCTGTCATCTATGGCTCCATCGGCGGCATCATTGTCATGCTGCTCTGGCTCTATCTGACGGCGTCCACGCTCATCATGGGCGCCGAATTCAACAGTATCCTTCTTGCCGCAAAACCCGTGCAAAAGCGCCCGGAATGAGGGTCTTTTGTCATTCGGCAGGGAAGAACGGAGGATTTTCATGAAAATTCTGATCGTCGGCCTCGGCAAGGTCGGCTATGCCATCGCCCAGCAGCTGGAGGGCGAACACCATGACCTCACGCTTGTGGACGCAGACATGGAGGCGCTCAAGCGCGCCGAAAACACCATCGACGCCATGTTTGTCGAGGGCAACGGCGCAGGCGTCAGCGTACTGCTGCAGGCCGGCGTGCGCGAAGCGGACCTTGTTATCGCCGTGACGGAAAACGACGAGGTCAACCTCATCTGTTGCCTGATGGCGAAGAAGCTCGGCGCCCGGCGCACCGTCGCCCGCATCCGCAATCCTGAGTACTTCCGCGAGGCGCAGGTGCTCCGCCGTGAGATCGGGTTGGACCTCACCATCAACCCCGAATATGCCGCAGCACAGGAAATTGCGCGCATTCTGCGTGTGCCTGCCGCATTCAGCGTGGAAAGTCTTGCCCGCGGAATGGTGGAGCTGATCGGATTTCAGGTCACGGAAGGCGGTGCGATGGCCGGCGTCTCGCTGATCGAGTACAACCGCCGCAATCCCGGCAATATCCTGCTGTGCGCCGCCAAACGCGGGGACGAGGTCATTGTGCCGGACGGCCACTTTGTCCCCATGCCCGGCGACCTTGTCTATGTCATCGGCTCGCCCAGCGACACCACGCGCGTGCTCAAGAGCACGGGTAAAAACATATCCGCGGTACGCCGCGTGTCCATCCTCGGCGGCGGGCGCATCGCGATCTATCTGGCTTGGGCACTGGAGAACACGGGCGCGCGTCTGACCATTGTGGAGCGCGATCCCGAACGATGCCTGACGCTCGCGGAAAAGCTGCCGAAGGCGACGATCATTCAGGGCGACGGCACCGACCACGAGCTGCTGGACACCGAGGCGATCTTTGAGTGCGACGCCTTTGTCCCCCTGACCGGGCGCGATGAGGAAAACCTGCTCATGGCGCTCTCCGCCCAGCATGCGGGCGTCAAAAAGGTACTGCCCAAGATGTCGCGTCCGAACTACATGGAGGTCTTGCGCCAGCTCGGTCTGGAGACGGTCATCAGCCCCAAGGACATCACGGCGAACTTCATTTCCCGCTATGTGCGCGGCCTCGCAAACTCGCAGGGCAGCGCGGTGGAGAGCCTGCACAAGATCCTCGACGGCACGATGGAGGCAGTCGAATTCGTCGCGTCCGCCTCCACGCACTTCCTCGATACCCCGCTCAAGGATCTGCACCTCAAGCGCGGACTGCTGGTTGCCGCCATTGTGCACGACAGCAAGGTCACGATTCCCGACGGTAATTCCCAGATCCACGCCGGCGACCGCGTCATCATCGTGGCGCGCAAGCTGTTTTTGCAGGATCTGAACGACATTTTGGAGCATTGACGCCATGAATCGAGCTGTGGTTGCCCGCGTAGTCGGGCTGATTCTTGGCATTGAGGCGGTCTGTATGCTGCCGAGCTTTGCCATCGCGCTGATTACCCGCGGCGCGGACATACGCGCTTTTGCCCTGTCTATTGCACTGTGCGGTGTTCTGAGCGTTCTGCTCACCCGCATCAAGGTGAAAAGCCGGCGTTTCCAGACCCGCGACGGTTTCGTGGCCGTGGCGTTGTGCTGGATTCTGCTGGGATTGACCGGCTCCCTGCCCTATGCGTTCTACGGCTATTCCTACACCGACGCCGTGTTTGAAACGGTCTCCGGTTTTACCACCACGGGCGCGACCATCATTGCCCAGCCCTCGGTTCTGCCGCGCGGCCTTCAATTCTGGCGTGCGCTGACACAGTGGATGGGCGGCATGGGCGTTCTGGTGATGGTGCTGGCGTTGCTGCCGTCTCTGGGTGAGGGCAGCGTCAACCTCATGAAGGCGGAAAGCCCCGGCCCCATCAGCTCCAAGCTCCGCCCAAAGACCAGCGAGACCGCCAAATCCCTCTATATCATCTACATCCTGCTCACCCTGACGGAAACGATCTTTCTTCGCGTGGCTGGCATGCCGCTGTTTGACAGCCTGACCACCTCGTTTACGACCATTTCCACGGGCGGGTTCTCCGTGCGGGACGCGAGCATCGCGTACTATGGCTCGGAGGCGATCAACTGGATCATCGTGGCGTTTATGTTCCTCTCCGCAGTCAACTTCGGCGCACTGTTTCAGGTGCAGCGCGGGCAGTGGAAAGATGCGCTCAAGAGTGAAGAACTGCAATCCTATACGCTCATTACACTCGCCGCGGTAGGGCTGATCGCCGTCGACCTGATCCACACGATGGGCAAAGGCGTATATGAAAGCCTGTCCCAGTCCGCTTTTCAGGTCGTTACGCTGATGACCACCACCGGCTACGCCACGGCGGACTTCGACGTCTGGCCGTACTTTTCCAAATCGGTACTGTTACTGGTCATGTTTGTCGGCGGCTGCGCGGGTTCCACGGCGGGCGGCGTCAAGGTCAGCCGCATCGTGATCCTGTTCAAGGGCCTCAAGCGTGAGCTGCGCCGCATCCTGCACACCCGCGAAGTGCGCCCCCTGACGCTGGAAGGCGCCCGTGTGGAAGAGGGCACCGTGACCTCGGTCTCCATGTTCTTCTTCGCCTATATTGTCATCATGATCCTCTGCGCAGTCGTGGTTTCCATGGACAATGTCGACCTCACGACTTCCCTTTCCGCGGCGCTGACCACCATTTCCAACGTCGGTCCCGGCTTTGCCCTCATCGGGCCGACCTGCAACTTTGCCTTTCTTTCCGACCTGAGCAAGGTCGTGCTGACGGTGACAATGCTGCTGGGACGTCTGGAGATCATGCCGCTGCTGGTCCTGCTGTTCCCCAGCGTTTGGAAAAAGTGAGCATTTCCGCTCAGAACCAGCACAAATACATGAAAAATTCGTCGCTGACGCGGCGAATTTTTTTATGGGAATTACACACACTAGGAGCGGCAACCAGCCAAAATACGAAAACGGAGGACTCCAACATGACCGATCATACCAATCGCGGCGGCGCATGCACGCCCAACTCTTCCATCCATTGCAGCGTAACGAACTGTGCCCACCACTGCCAGGAGGCACAGTATTGCGGTCTTAACGCCATTCAGGTGGGTACGCATGAGTCGAACCCCGCTATGGACCAGTGCACGGACTGCCAGAGCTTTGAAAAACTCAGCTGAGCCGGCGCGCAGCAGCGCATCGCCGCCCAAAGGCGGCGATGCGTTTTCATACCGTGTCGCAGGTGCGGCAGCGGGTATCATCAACGGCCTGTTTGGCGGCGGAGGCGGCATCGCGCTGTTAACGCTGCTGACCGGCCGGGGCAAGCTGGACGAAAAGAAAGCGTTCGCAACCTGCGTCGCAACCATTCTGCCGCTGTGCGCCGTATCCGCCGCGGCGTATTTTCTGCGCGGCGGCTTTCCCATCGCCCATGCGCTCCCCTACCTTGCCGGCGGGCTGTTGGGCGGTTTGCTGGGCGGAAAGCTGTTCCGCGAGGTGCCCAATCTGTGGCTGCGGCGCATATTTGCACTGTTTCTGCTCTATGGCGCCTACCGCTATCTAACATGAGGGCATCGCCATGAAAGAATGGTTTCTCCCCTTTCTCATCGGTACGGCGACCGGCGTACTCTCCTCATGGGGCGTCGGCGGCGGGACGCTGCTGCTGCTTTGCATGACCCTGTTTCTCGGCGTCGACCAGGCGGAGGCGCAGGGAATCAATCTGCTCTACTTTCTCCCCGCGGCGGCGGTCTCCTTGCCGGCACACCGCCGCAACGGATACCTCGATATGGACGTTCTGCGCGCCGCCGCTCCGATCGGAACGCTCTGCGCGCTCGCCGCGTCTCTGTTGTCATTGTCTATTGACATATCGATTTTCAGAATACCATTTGGTCTTTTCCTTTTGTATTCCGGCGCCCTCAATTTGGCTCCGCGAAAGGGTTTGCGGCGATATAGAACATCAATTGCTAAGTCTATCCATCATGAAAAATAGGACGATGATTCCGATATACTTGGAATCATCGTCCTATTTTTATAAGTCTTTTACTGATCGAGGAAATACACCACGCTGCTGCGGCGTCCGAACTGAATGCACTCGTTGTAGGTATTCATATAGAGGTCAACGACCTTGCCGCGCACGCCCGTATCCTCGGCGTAGCCCATGCCATAGGTGAAGTCTCCGTTGGCGGTGGTGATAAACATGGTCGAACCCAGCGGGATGACCGAGCGGTCCACGGCGACGACGCCGGTGTGCACCGTTGTGCCTGTGGCGGTAATCGTTCCGACTTTGCCGACGTTGGCCGTGTAGGCCGTGCACTTGACGTCCATCGTGTGGGTGAAGTGCAACGAATCACCGGACTTCAGGATCAGGTAGCCGCTGCCGTCCTCATTGCGGATAACGCGGTCAATGGTGTCGCCCTCCTGCGCCGTCTTAACGAGGGTACCGGTACTCACAACCTCCGCCGTAGCGGTGTTGTTGGACTCGGCAACCGCCTGACGCGAGACAAACGCGCCGTCCGCGTACACAACCTCGTAGGTCACGTCCTGCGTACCGTTGACGCCGGGGGTGGTCACACGCTGTTCACCCTTGGGGAGCGTGTAGTCCGTGGTATAGAGCGTCGTATAAGCGGCGGCCTCCTGCACGGTCTCGTAATAGGTGAAGTTTGCCGCAATGTTGAGCCGGATGTCCTCGCCCGAGAGATCGACGCGCACCATCTCAAGCGGCCCGACCTCGATACCCTCGCGCTGGAGCAGCTCGCTGACGGTCTCAGCCTCGCGGCTCGTGGCGTAGAACAGGTTGTCGCCCTGATGGATGGTCACCTTGCGGTCGGCTTCAAGGACCACGTCCGTCTCGCCTTCCTGCGCACCCACAAGGAGAATGCGGTCAGCGCTCACGCGCTCGGTGCCGGTGGCCACGGTCGCGATGCCATCCGTGAGGATATAAAGCGCGCTGGCACTCAACTGCGGCGCCGCTTCCAGCACCAGGACCGTACACAGCAACAGGGCGAACGCCGCCTGCCACCATCGTCGAGCCGAAATACGGCTCTTGTGTTGTTCTCGTTCTATCATGATTTGGGAACTCCTTTTTTGTTCGACGCAATGAAGCGCCGTTGTCTTGAAAGGTTACAAGGCTGTAATTCGCGGTTACAATTTGTAACTTTTCTGAATGTTCCCGCAGTATAGCGCAGCATCTCCAATTTGTCAAGTTACGTTTTTAGTGTTATGTAAATCATATTTGGCATTTTGCCCGCTTTTCTGCACATTTTACACCAAATCTCTGCGCCATCCGGCAAGATATGTCACAATATGCTGTATTCATTTGTGCAATTCGCCAAAGAATCTCATAATTGCAAGGCTGCCATTCGCAGCACCGCAAAAACGGGGGTTGCGCGGCAAAAACGGCGGATCGTTACGATCCGCCGCTTTCCTGATTTTCTGCCGTTTGTGGTTGTCCGTCTTCCCTGTGGAACCATGTCCACACAGCCTGTGCGGTGTTCCGCGGCACCACCTCCGACAGCGCGTCCACATCCGCCTCGCGTATCGCTTTTACGCTGCGGAACGCCTTGAGCAGCGTCGCCTTGCGCGTTTTGCCAACGCCGGGGATGTCGTCCAGCGCCGAATGCATTGTGCTGCGGCTGTGGCTTTCATGGTGAAAGGTGATGGCAAAGCGGTGCGTCTCGTCCTGGATCTGCCCGATCAGGGCAAAGACCGCCGGGTTTGCGTGCAGGTCGATCTCCCGCCCCTCTGCGGTGACGAGTGCGCGGGTATGGTGGTGATCGTCCTTCACCATGCTGAAAATCGGCATGGTGATCTGCAACGCCGCGCAGACACGCTCCGCCACCTGTGCGTGGGTCACGCCGCCGTCGATGAGCATAACGTCCGGCAGCGGGGCAAATTTCTCGTCTCCGTCCAAATAGCGCCGCAGGCGGCGTGTGAGCACCTCTTCCATGGACGCATAGTCGTCCGGGTGCTCCGACACCGTCTTCATCCGGAATCGGCGGTAGGCGCTCTTTTTCGGTTTTGCGCCCTCGTAAACCACCATGGATGCAACAATATCGCTCGCCCCCGTGTTGGAGATATCGTAGCTCTCCATACGCGCCGGCGGTTCCGGCAGGTTGAGCATCTGCCCCAGCGTCGTGAGTGTTTTGTTTTCCCGTTCCTGTAAAGTTGTTACCCTTTCCACATCCTCGCGCGCATTTCGCTCCGCCATGCGCAGCAGCTCCGCCTTATCTCCGCGCTGCGGCACATGGACGCTGACCTTGTGCCCCGCATGCTCCGACAAGATGCCGGCCAGTTCGGCAGCGTCCTCGCTTTCGCAGGGGAGCAGGATCTCCCGCGGCAACACCGCGCGCGGCAGGTAATACTGGTTCAGCAGCGCCGTGAGCATATCCGCCTCATCCTCGTCCGTAGGCGCGGTAAAAACGTCGCTCTCGCGCCCCGTCACGCTGCCTTCCTCGACATGAATGACCGCCCAGCCGCACTTTGCCGCGCCGCGGTACACCCCCCAGATGTCCGTATCCGCACAGATTCCCGCGATGACCTTCTGGCGTTTGCCGAGCGTTTCAATGGCGGTAACACGGTCGCGCAGCGCCGCCGCCTGTTCAAATCGGAGCGCCTCAGCCTGCCGCTGCATTTCCTCGCGCATACTCCGGGCGAGGCTTTTATAGTGTCCAGACAGTAATTGCACCGCCTGTTCAATACGTTCCGTATACTCCTTTTCATCCGGTATGCCGCGGCAAAACCCGTCACAGCGGCCCATATGATGGTTGAGGCAGGGACGTTCCTTGCCAATATCGCGCGGGAATTTCCGCGAGCAGGTCGGCAATTTGAACGCAGCGCAGATCGCGTCAATGGCGGCGCGGGTCTCATTGCGGCCGCCAAAGGGGCCGAAATACCGCGCACCGTCGTCCAGCGGCCTGTTGACCATGGAAAAGCGGGCGTACGGCTCCTTTCCCAGACGAACGAAGGGATAGCCCTTGTCGTCCTTGAGCAGGATGTTATAGTGCGGCATGTGCTGCTTAATGAGCGAGTTCTCCAGGATCAGCGCCTCAAACTCGCTGGACACAAAGATCGTATCGAAATGGTCGACCTGTGCCACCATGCGCCGCGTCTTCTCATTATGGGAGGCATTGTTCTCCTGAAAATACTGGCTGACACGGTTTTTCAGCTTCTTTGCCTTGCCGACATAAATGACCTTGCCGGTCTTATCCATCATCAGGTACACGCCGGGTGCCAACGGCAGGTCATTCGCCTTGGCACGCAGTTCTTCCTTGGTCACACGCTCGCCTCCCACATCTCCCGGTACCGGGGATTTCTTTTCAAAAAGATGAGAAAAAAGCGGCTTCGTCTGCACGAAACCGCCTTCCCTCTTTTTGTTTGTCGCTTATTCGCCGAAGTTGCCGGACACCAGCTCACAAAGCGCGTCCACGGCTTCCTTCTCGTCCGAGCCGTCGGCCAGCAGGGTAATCTCCGTGCCCTTGCCGATGCCCAGGGACAAAACGCCCAGCAGGCTCTTGGCATTCACGCGGCGCTCGTCCTTCTCGACCCAGATACCGCTTTTGTACTCATTCGCCTTCTGGATAAAGAACGTGGCGGGGCGCGCGTGCAGGCCTACCTCATTGTTGATCATTACATTCTGCGTATACATTCGATAAGCTCCCCTCTCTCCGCAACACTTCCAAATTTCCGGACTGCTATATATTATAACATATTCCCCGGTTTCGTCAATGATTTTTCTGAATATTTCCGCGCTGTTCCCACCCGTTTTTTTGGTGATTTCCACCCGTTCCGGCAATTTTGACAGTTTTCTTGCCTTTGTTCCCGAAAATTCGTTTGGTTTGACGGTCGGTCAGCGCAATTCAACCACGGTCACGCCCGCCTCCCCCTCGCCAAACGCGCCGAGGCGGAAGGATTTGACGTGTTTGTTCCGCTTGAGCAGGGCGTGAACGGACTTGCGCAGCGCTCCCGTCCCCTTGCCGTGGATGATGGTCACGCTCTCCAGACGCGACATCACCGCCGCGTCGATGTAGTTCTCCACCACGCTCTCCGCTTCCAGCGTTTCCATGCCGCGGATGTCCAGCTCCCGGGAAGCGGACGCCGTACGCAGCACGCGCCCGCCTGCCTTCGGTTCGTTTTTCGGCTTGATGGCGGCGCGCTCGTCATCCTCGATCAGACGCACTTCGCCTGCCTTGACCTTCATGCGCAGCGGCCCGGCCTTGCACTCCAGCGTATCGCCCTGCACGGCAAGCACCTCCGCCCGGCGTCCCGTGCCCGGGATCTCAACCAGATCGCCCGCGCGGATGGGGCGGCTGGGCTTGGGGATCGGCGCCTTGACACTGTCTCGCACGCCGGCGGCTTCCCGCGCGGCATTGAGCCCGTGCAGGATATCCGCGCGCTTTTCGTTGATGGCCTGTGCGTCGAGCTGTTTCTTCTGCTCCTTTTTCAGCGCATCCAGTTCGCGGAACGCGGCGTCGGCGGCAGACTTTGCGTCGGCGAGGATGCGTTTCGCCTCCGCTTCGCCGCGGGAGCGCGCGTTTTCCTTCGCGCGCTCCATCTGCTCGCGAAACTCCCGTGCCTTGCGCGCATCCTCTTCGCGGCGCAGCAGCAAACGGTCCGTCTCCTCTTTCTCCTTTTCGAGCGCCTGCCGTTTTTGCTCCAGCTGCGTCAGCACATCCTCAAAGCGTACGCTCTCGCCGCTCATCTGCTCCCGCGCGCGGTCAATGACCTGCTCGCTGAGGCCAAGCCGTTTGGAAATGGCAAAAGCGTTGGATTTCCCGGGAATACCGATCAACAGGCGATAGGTCGGCGCCAGCGTCTCCACATCAAACTCACAGCTGGCGTTCTCCACGCCCGCCGTGGTCATGGCAAAGGTCTTAAGCTCCGCATAGTGCGTCGTGGCGGCAACCTTCGCGCCGCGCGCTCTCGCCTCCTCGATGATGGCAACGGCAAGCGCCGCACCCTCGACGGGATCGGTGCCCGCGCCCAGCTCGTCGAACAGGATCAGGCTCCCGTCGTCCGCCTCATCCAGAATCTGCACAATATTGCGCATGTGGGCGGAAAAGGTCGAAAGGCTCTGCTCGATGCTCTGCTCATCGCCGATATCCGCCAGCACACCGGAAAACACGCACACCGCGCTCCCGTCGGCGCAGGGAATGTGCAGCCCGCATTGCGTCATCAGGCACAAAAGCCCCAGCGTTTTCAGGCTGACCGTCTTGCCGCCCGTGTTTGGGCCGGTGATGACCAGCGTGTCAAAGCTTCTGCCAAGCTCGATGTCAATGGGAACCGCTTTACCCTTCTCCAGCAGCGGATGCCGTGCCCGGCGGAGCATAACGCCGCCGTCCTCCCGCACCTCGGGGCGCATGGCGTCCATCTCATAGCTCAGCTCGCCGCGGGCGAAGATCAAATCAAGGTGGACGAGGATGTCATAATCCCAGATGATGTTCTCCTCAAACCCCGCCGCCTCAGCGGAAAGGGACATGAGGATGCGATCGATCTCCTTCTCCTCCTTCGCCTCCAGCTCCTTCAGCTCATTGTTTGCCTGCACCACGCCCATCGGCTCGATAAACAGCGTCGCGCCGCTGGACGAGGTGTCGTGAACCAGACCGGGCAGCTCACCGCGGCACTCCGCCTTGACAGGCACGACAAAACGTCCGCCGCGCTGGGTGATGAGCGATTCCTGCAGCACGTTCTTATAGCTCGGCGAGGAAATGATCTTTTGCAGGATCTGCCGCCCCTTTGCCGCCGCCGCACGCTTGTGCCGGCGGATATCCGCCAGCTCCGGACTGGCGGCGTCAGCGATCTCATCCTCGCTGACGATGGCTGTGGTGATCTTTTCTTCGAGATAGCGGTTCGGGTGCAGGGACGCAAACATCTTATCCAGCACCGTCGGCTCGGCATCCTCACCCGGATACTCGCGCACACGGCGCGCATTCGTCAGCAGCCCCGCAACGTCCAGCAGCTCACGCGTGTTGAGCATACCGCCGCGCTGTGCGCGTCCCAAAGCCTCCGCCACGCTCTTGACCCCGCCAAACGACGGGCTCCCCTTCAGGGCGATCATGCTCCGCGCCGCATCGGTCTCATCCAGCGCGCGGCGCACCTCCCCGATGTCCGTGGCAGGCAGCAGCGCCCGTGCGCGCGCCTTCGCCTCTGCGCTGACGGCGCGTTGCTCCAACAGTGCCAGCACACGGGGCAGCTCCAGCACGCGGATGGATTTTTCAAAGAGTTCTGTCATAACTATTTGTATACCTTTTATCAATTTTTACGATATGTTGTCATATTTTGTCGCTTTTTGCGTTTTCCCCGGAAATGGCAGGCTGCATACACAGGCTCTTGTAGAAATCCAGCGTGCGGAAATCGCGGTCCAGCTGCACGCGTGCAAAGGTCTCGCAGGCGCGTGCAAAACGCGTCAGCGTCTCGCCGCGCAGCGCAAACGACAGCATTCGCTTGCGTTCGACACCGACGACGTGGCGCATCGCCGCCAGCGAGCCGGGATCTAGCGGCAGCAGCCCCCGCGCCGCCGAGCCGGCACAGCTCCGGCACAGAACGACGCCCTGCTCCGCGTCGAGCATCGGCTTCTCGGGTGCTGTTCGGCCGCATACGGCACAGTCCGCAAGCAGCGGCTCGTAGCCCGCCAGAGACAGCAGGCGCAATTCAAACGCCGCTTTCACCTGCTCCGGCGGTTTGTCCATTGTATCCAGGGCATATAGCGTGTTGAGCAGCAGCGCAAGCACCTCGTCCGCGCGCTCCCCTTCGCTCGTGACCGCCTCCGTCATCTCTGCGAAATACGACGCAAGCGACAGCAGTACCACATCCTGCCGCACATGTCCCCACAGTTCCAGCGTGGATGCTTCGTCCAAAATCTGCCAGCCGCGCTGTTCATAGAGCACCAGCTCCGAATATGCCAGCAGCTCACTCGCCGCAGCGATCTTGCTGTTCTTCCGCCGCGCGCCGCGCGCGACAACGGCAAGCCGTCCATGCTCGGCGGTCAGCACCGTGAGTATCTTGTCGGCCTCCTTCGTCTGCGTCTCGCGGAGGACAACGCCCTTTGTTACCAGTCTCTCAGCCATTGTGCGACCTTCCTATGTAACCTCCCACACTTAGCGCGCGGAAGGTTCATCCCGTTTTGCCAACATATAGAACGCCGGGTTGCCCGTTCGTAAAAACAATGCCATATAGCCGTCCATTTGATTCACCTCAGACCTAGCTTGGGCGAATCCGGTGCGGTTATGTCTGGAAGTTCCTGCACAGCGTCCGACACCGTCGAAAAGCGCCGCGCGATCGATGGGATTATAGCATACCTGTCCATGAATGGCAATTTGCAAATCGCTTTTTCAGTGGACAAAGGGCAAAAAATATGCTATGCTGAGAATTACATATATTGCCCTTTTGGCACAATATATGCAACTCGCAACTGTCATAACCTCCATATCTTGCGTTATGTCACACTGCTTTTTCTTTTGTGCGCAGAATGAAAGCGGATGTTTTGGATGACGGAGATTTTGCATTATGTTAACCAGCTTCCCGTTCTCTGCACTTGCCCGATCTTAGGAGGAGGGATTGGATCGTGAAACAGCGTGCCCTTGCCTGGCTGTTCGCGCTGGCACTCTCTGTAAGTCTGCTGCCCGCCGAAGCGCTCGCCGCGAATGAGGAGGCGGCCAAGCAGGCGCAGGACAATAGTCAACCCTATTACATCATGGTAAACCGTCGTGCCAGCACGGTCACGGTATATGGTCTGGATGAAAACGGTGCCTACACGGTTCCCGTCCGGGCGATGGTCTGCTCCACCGGCTCTGCCAAGAACGCCACGCCGAAGGGGAATTTCTCCATCGGGCGCAAGCATCGCTGGCACATGATGATGGGAGACGTGTATGCGCAGTATCTTTCCCAGTTCTACAAGGAGTGCCTGTTCCACTCGCTCTGCTATGCGCGCCCCAACTCCGCCGCTCTGCTCCCCGGATACTATGAGGCGTTGGGACGTCCCGCTTCACACGGCTGCATCCGCCTTCAGACGGAGGATGCGAAATGGATTTATGAAAATTGCGGCGAGGGCACCCGCGTCACCGTATATGACAGCGACGATCCCGGTGAACTGGGCAAGCCGGAGAAGATGCTCCCGTCCGTCCCCGGGGGCGGCTGGGACCCCACCGATCCCGAACCGGGAAACCCCTGGGCGGAACAGCGCACCGCCGACATCGCCCTCTCCACAGCCGACGTATGCCTGCGCATCGGAGAAACGGCGGAGCTGGGCGTTATGCGCATTCCGGCGGAGTCGACCTATCCGACGGCGATGTTCCACAGCGACGATCCCACGGTAGCCGTGGTGGACGCGCGAGGACATATCCGCGCAACGGGCGCAGGGCGCACAACGCTTACGGTCAGCTGCGGCGAGGCGGAAAAGCAATGCGCCGTCGTCGTCACGGATGAAAACCTGCCGTTTTGCGATGTGACGCCGGACGAGTGGTACTATGCTGACGTACGCTACCTCTACGAGCGCGGGTTGATTGCCGGCGGCGACGATTACGCCTATGCGCCGGATGCGCCGCTCCAGTGTTCCGAAACGCTGCAGCTGCTCTACAACTTCGCGGGCAAGCCCGCGGTCAGAGACAGCGCCGCGGAGGGCCGCGCGTGGTATGCGAACGCCGCCGACTGGGCGGCGGATGCAGGCATTACGGAGGGCAGCGTCTGTGTCACCGCGTCGCTCACACGGCAGGAATTGATCGAGTTGCTGTTCCGCTATGATTTGTTCGCCGCAGCAGGCAGCCCCGCAGCGGCGGAGAGCATTGTCACGGTCCGGGACGATGCAGCTTCGCTCGCGGATACGCCGGACACCGCGCTCACCGCCGCGGTTCCGGGTCAGGGATCTGACACAGGTTCCGCCGAAACCGGGCAGCCGGGCGAAAGTGAGCCTTTCGACGTTGCCGAAGCGCCGGAAAAAACGACGGAGGGCGCCGCGGATTGGGCGCTGCGCATCGGTCTGCTGTTGGGCGACGATGAAGGCAACCTCGCGCTGGACGCTCCGGTCACACGCGCGCAAATGGCGGCATTGCTGCACCGCTACTGTGAAATCAAAGCTGCCTGACCCCTACATTATATAAATATAACCACGCCTCGACGGTTCACAGCCGATCGAGGCGTGGTTATTTTGCCTTACTCGCGCTCGTCGTATCCGAACGACCGCACGTAGTTCATATTGTCCCGCCAATTTGTCCGTTGAAATCTTCGATTTCACGAACAAGCGTTGATTTTTTTCACGCGCTGACGCGCGGCTCGCTCCCGCTCGAGGAAAATTGGCGAACGTTTATTCGCACTCGTCGTATCCGAACGATCGCACGTAGTTCATATTGTCCCGCCAATTTGTCCGTTGAAATCTTCGATTTCACGAACAAGTGTTGATCTTTTCACGCGCTGACGCGCGGCTCGCTCCCGCTCGAGGAAAATTGGCGAACGTTTACTCGCGCTCGTCGTATCCGAACGACCGCACGTAGTTCATATTGTCCCGCCAATTTTCCTTGACCTTCACCCAAGTCTGGAGGAATACTTTCGCGCCCATGAAACGCTCGATGTCGTGGCGTGCCTCGGTGCTGATCTTCTTGAGCATCTCGCCGTTCTTGCCGATGATGATGCCCTTGTGGCTCTTTTTCTCGCAGTAGATCGTCGCCTCGACCTCAATGACCTCATCATCGCGCTCGGCAAAGCGCGTGATTTCCACCGCCGTGCCGTGGGGGATCTCCTTGTCCAGATTGCGCAGCATCTTCTCGCGTACGATCTCACCCACAACCTGACGGTCAGGCTGGTCGGTCACCATACCGTCCGGGAAGAGCTGCGGCCCCTCCGTCGCGTATTTGGCAAGCTCAATAAGCAGATCGCGCAGGCCATCCTGCTTCATTGCGGAGATGGGAATGACCGCGTCGAATTCATGCGCCTCGGTATAGGCGGCAATCACCGCCAGCAGGGCATTCTTATCCTCGATCGTATCGATCTTGTTGATGCACAGGATCGCCGGGCAGCCCGATTCCTTGATTTTTTTGATCAGCTCCTGCTCGGGGATGCCGACGTGCGGCACCGGCTCGACCATCAGCACGACCGCGTCCACGTCTGCGATGCTCTCCCGCGTGACCTTGACCATATAATCGCCGAGGCGGTTTTTCGCCTTGTGGAAACCCGGCGTATCCAGAAATACAAACTGTACGTCGTCACGGTTGACCACACCGTAAATCCGGTTGCGCGTGGTCTGCGGCTTGTTGCTGACAATGGCAATCTTTTCGCCGACGAGCGCGTTGGTCAGCGTCGACTTGCCCACATTCGGCCGTCCGCAGACCGTGACCATTGCGGTTCTTTTGATTTCCATGCTTTTACCTCTTGAGTTCCATTTTCTCCATAACCGCTTCCTCGTGCGCGCGCATGAGAGCCTTCTGCTCCCCCTCGTCCATGTGATCGTAGCCAAGCAGATGCAGCACCGAATGCGTCACCAGATATGCCAGCTCACGGCTGCGCGAGTGGCCGTACTCCTTTGCCTGCGCCGCCACACGTTCCCAGGAAAGCACCATGTCGCCCAGCGGCACCAGCCCCGTGCCGGGGTCGGCGTCCGCCGCCGTCGGCTTTTCGCCGGGATGCAGCTCCAACGCAGGGAAAGACAGCACGTCCGTCGCTTTGTCAACCTTGCGCTGCTCTTTGTTTACTTTCTTGATTGCACGGTCGGTCGTCACCAGCACGTCCACTTCGCAGGGCAGTGTAACGCCCTCAGCCTCCAGCGCCGTGCGCACGGTCTTGCGGATGAGCGCCTTCGCGTTGTCGCTCACGCTCTCCACATCTGCCGTAACGGGAATATAATGTCTCTTCGCCATAAAGCCTTCCCTCCCTATCGTCTCGCCTTGTTTTGCCGGTTTTTCGCGTCTTCGTAATCCTTATATGCCTTGATGATGCGCTGCACCATCACGTGCCGCACCACGTCCTGATCGTTCAGCTCGCAGATGCCGACGCCCTCAACGTCCTTGAGCACCCGCACCGCCTGCTTGAGACCGGAGAGCTTGTCCGCCGGCAGGTCGATCTGCGTCGCGTCGCCCGTGATGACCATTTTTGAGCCAAAGCCCATACGGGTGAGGAACATCTTCATCTGCTCACAGGAGGTGTTCTGCGCCTCGTCGAGAATGATGAAGCTGTCGTCCAGCGTGCGCCCGCGCATATAGGCGAGCGGTGCAACCTCAATGTTGCCGCGCTCCAGATACTTGTTATAGGTCTCCGCGCCAAGCATGTCGAACAGTGCGTCGTAGAGCGGCCGGAGGTAGGGGTCGACCTTGCTCTGCAAGTCGCCGGGCAAAAAGCCCAGACGCTCGCCTGCCTCCACCGCGGGGCGCGTGAGAATGATGCGGTTGATCTTGCGCTCGCGGAACGCGGCGACCGCCGCCGCAACGGCAAGGTAGGTCTTTCCCGTGCCCGCGGGGCCGACACCGATGGTAACGGCGTTTTCAAAGATGGATTCGACGTACTTCTTCTGTCCGATGGTCTTGGGCTTGACGGGGCGGCCTTTGGCGCTGATGCAGATGACGTCCTGCGTCAACTCGCCGACCTTGTCCTCCTGCCCCGCACGCACAAGTCCGATGACATAGCGCACGTTCTGCTCGCTGATGGTTTCGCCGCGGTTGGAAAGTGTCAGCAGCGCCGTGAGCGCCTTGGCCGCCAGCATAACGTCCTCCGGCTCGCCGTTCACGCGCAGCTCGCCCTCGCGGTTTGCCACCGTGACGCTGAACTCGCTTTCGATCAGGTGGATATTTTCATCGAACGAACCGAACAGATTCACCGCCTGCTCCATGCGTTCGATGCTGATGCGCTGTTCCATGTATTGTCCTTCTTTCGTGACGCGGACGCCCTCAACCCATGTCGATGGGTACCGTCTCTCCGATCTGCTCGACGCACTCCGCGCTGAGCGTCACCAGCAGCCAGTCGCCCTGCGCGGCAGCGGCACAACGCGCGGAGACGATCTCGCCTTCCGTGCCGAGGGTTGCGGCAAGGTAATCCTCCAGCACCACGCGTCCGAGCGCCTGCGCCTCCTCGCGGGAGCGTTCCGCGCGCAGCGTCGTATAGGGGCGATAGGTCTCCGTCACCCATGTTACGGGCAGAAGAAGGCCCCCCGGCAGCGTCCACTGTTTCCGATTGATTATTTTATCATATCCCGTCGGCAGATTACTAGTCCCTTTTCCGCTGAAATTTATGCGATTTTCGCCCCAGAGCAGGGCATAACCGTGCGTTGCTTCACCTACGGGCACCTTGCACACATAAACCAGCGGGATCTTTGTCGAAAGCTCATACCAGGTCCGGCCATATACCGTTCCCTTGCCCGCCAGATAGCGCACGCCGACAACGGGCTGCTCGACGCCCTTTGTCTCCACCACGCCGCTGATGAGCAGCTGCCCGCGTCGTACCGTCGTGCCCGGAAGCACCCGCGCCTCACCGTCCAGCGCGCGGACATCTGTCACCAGCGCGTCCCGCCGCGCAACCACATTGGTCGGCGCAGACTCGTTGACGATCTCCGGCTTCGGCACGCGCTCGCGCACGATGACGTGGGCGCGGCAGCCGCGCACGTTGACCGTCAGCCATGCAAGCTCCGGCAGCTCCAGCAGCGCGTGGTTGCACAGCGAACGCTGCGCAATGGAAAAGGCAAAGGTACCGCGCCGGACGCCGTTTGCCGCCAGCACACGCAGGATCTTTTCCGGCGGGACGCTGCCGTTGCCCTCCACCTGAAAGTCCCAGATAAAGCAGGCGTTGACCGCCAGCAGCGCCGCGCACAGTGCCAGTCCCGCCAACAGAGCCTTGCGCCGCCGCAAGCGTCCCAGCGCGAAGGGAACGCCCGCGGTGCGCTCGATGTGCACGCCGGCGTTCAGGTCGGCGCACGCCGCCTTGAGCCGCCGCCAGTCGCGGCGGTCGATGGAAAATGCCAGCTCCTCCCCGCCCAGAAAAGCCGGCTCCCGCAATGCGATGCCGCGGGCGGCGCAGACGTTGAGCACACGCTCCGGAAAGCGGCTCGCTGCGCGCACGCGCACATCGCCGCGCAACAGAGAAACAAACTTCTTGAGCATACTCCCTCCCGCTACCGCACGAATTCTACCGCGTCGATCCGCCCGCGGATGCGCAGTTCATCCCCCGTCATGCCGCGCAGCTCCAGCCCAGCGCCCCGCACACGCAGCACCAGCGCGCCCGCGGAGATGTCGATCTGCGTGTCGCTGTAGGCGAGAATGCCGCCGTGTCCCTCCAGAAAAAACTGACGGTCGCCCAGCAGCTCCATGTGGGAAAGCCCTGCCACCAGATCGGCCGGCAGGTCGAACAGCTCCGCCATGCGGCGGCGCAGCTCCTGTGTTTTTCCGTATTTCTCCATGTCCACACCTCTTCCCTCACCCTATGAAGAGGACAGGCAAAACTTGCCTGTCCTCTTTTTGCCGCTGCGCGCATAGGCTTTTGCGGAGGTGTTGACGATGGAACGTGTCAAAAACGCGGCGCTGGGTATACTGCTGGCGCTGTTCGCCGCGGCGCTTGTCTGTTTCCCCGCCGAAAGTGCCGCGGCGGCACGGCAGGGGCTGTCGCTGTGCCTGCAAACGGTGCTGCCGTCGCTGTTTCCGTTTTTCGTGCTCTCGTCCCTGTGCGTGGCCTGCGGTATGGGCGACGCACTTGCGCATACCTTGGAACCGCTGATGCGTCCGCTGTTCGGGCTCAGCGGCGCGGGCGCGGCCGCGCTGGCATTGGGACTCGTGGGCGGTTACCCCGTCGGTGCGCGGACGGCAGCCGAGCTTTACCGCACCGGACGCCTGTACCGGGACGAGGCGGAACGTCTGCTCGGTTTTTGCAACAACTGCGGTCCCGGCTTTATCCTCGGTGTCTGCGGAAGCGCGGTGTTCTGCGACATGCGCGCGGGGCTTCTCCTTGCTCTTATCCATGCCGCCGCCGCGATACTGACCGGTTTTCTGCTGCGCAGGAGCAAGGTAAAGTGCCTGCCCCCCGCCCATACCTCCGCAGCGGCGCAAGCGAAAAGCCTTGCCGCTGCTTTTCCGTCTGTCGTGCGGGATTCCTTTTCGGCCGTGTGGAGCGTTTGCGGCTTTGTGGTACTTTTTGCCGTGCTGCTGCAATTTGTAACGCTTCTGCTGCCCGCGCGCGCCGCCAGCGCCGCGTGGTATCCGGCGCTGCTGGGCCTCGTTGAACTGACAAACGGCGTGGCGGCACTGCCGTCCGGGCGCGTCGGCTTCACGCTCTGTGCCGCCATGCTGGGCTGGGGCGGGCTGAGCGTCCACGCGCAGACACTCTCGGTGCTGGAGGAAACCGATTTATCGCCGCGCTGGTATTTCCTCGGTAAAATAATGCAAGCGGCGCTGTCCGCGCCGCTTGCGTTGATAGGATCACGATGGTTGTTTTGACAATGTGACGTTTTGCCGCAGGTATACCCCCACAGCTTTCGTGGTGAGAAGATACGGCATGCGGACCGCCTTCAGCGCTGTCCCTTGTCGTAGGGGATGCCCTCCGCCTTCGGCGCGCGGCTGGACTTGGACGTAAATGCCAGCACCACCAGTGAGATAATGTACGGCATCATGTTGTAGACCGAGCCGGGAATGTTGAGTGCCATCAGCGACGGGAAACCGAAGTAAACGTTGGACAGCGCACGGAATGCGCCGAACAGCAGTGCCGCAAGCGCAATGCGCGTCGGCCGCCACTGGCCGAAGATCATAACCGCGAGCGACAGGAAGCCGAAGCCCGCAACGCCGTTTTCAAACTTCCACAGCGACACGCCCGCAAGGATGTAGCAGATGCCGCCGAGGCCGCCGTATACGCCGGAGATCAGCACGCCCGCCCAGCGCATCTTATAAACGTTGATGCCAACGCTGTCTGCCGCCTGCGGATGCTCGCCGCACGCCATCAGGCGCAGGCCGAAGCGCGTCTTGTAAAGCACAATGTAGGCAACGATCAGCATGCAGACCGCAATGAGCATGAACCAGTTGAACTCAAAGGAGCCGATGTTGACGAGGAATTTTTTCTTCGCCTCGACATACTGGATCTCAGAGGAGACATCGTCGGGATTCGCGGCGGTGTTGATCGCCTTGACCAGCACGGTCGCCGCCGCAACGCCGAGCATGTTGAGCGCGGTGCCGACAATGGTTTGATCTGCCTTAAAGTTGATGCAGGCAACGCCCAGCAGCGACGAGTACACCACGCCGAAGAGGATCGCCCCCAGCAGCACCAGCAGGATCGTCGGGAATGCCGCCATGCTGTCGGGCAGATAGCGCATCATCAGCGCGCCGCCGAGAGCGCCGATGACCATGATGCCCTCCAGACCGAGGTTGATAACGCCGGAGTGCTCCGCAAAGCAGCCGCCCAGCGCAACGAGCATCAGAACCGAGGCGAAAATCAGGGTGTATTGGATCAGCAATAACATTACTGCTCGCCTCCTTTCTGATCGGACGCGGATAGTGCTTTTTCCTTCTCCCGCTGCTTTTCTTCACTCCTGGCAATACCCATGTTGATGGCGTACTTGATGAAGAGCACGAAGCCGCAGAGGTAGATGATCAGCGACGAAATCAGGTCGGAGATCTGGGACGAGTACATGGTCTTGTCCACGTACGCGCCGCCGACGGTGATATGCTGAATAAAATAGGATGCGAAGATGGTGCCGATCGGGTTCAGGCCGCCGAGGAACGCCGCGGCAATGCCGTTGAAGCCCATGCCGGGCACCGAGGACTGTGTGACCGACCACTGCTCATAGTCGGTGAGGTACAGGAACGCCCCGCCCAGCGCCGCCAGCGCGCCGGCAATGACCAGCGTAAGGATGATGTTGCGTTTTTCCGCCATACCGGCGTACTTCGCCGCGTTCTTGTTGTTGCCCGTGGCGCGCAGCTCATAGCCCAGCTTCGTCTTGTCCAGCAGGATCATGATGCCGATGGCAAAGAGGATCGCAAGCGGAATGGCAATGGTGACGTTGCCGTTGTTGTTGAACATCGCGCCCAGTCCCGCCGTGGGAAGCATCGCCTGCGGCGCGTCGGTCTTGAGGTGGAGCGTATACGGGCTGGTCGATTCCTTGACGCCCGCAAGGAGCATGTTCGTGGTATAGAGGCCGATCCAGTTGAGCATAATGCCCGAAATGACCTCGTTGACGTTGCAGTACGCCTTCAGCAGGCCGACAAGCGCGCCGTACACGCCGCCGAGAACGAGCGCAAACAGCAGGCAGGCAAGCCAGCCCCAGTGCAGAGACAGCGCCGCATACAGGCAGGCGCAGGAGCCGACGACGTACTGTCCCGCCGCGCCGATGTTGAACAAGCCGACCTTATAGGCGAACAGCACGCTCAGCGCGCACATCAGCAGCGGCGCGGTCTTGACCAGCGTGTTGCCGAAGTTCTTTGCCTGCAGGTTGGCGCGGGAGTAGTTCCAGAAGTTTTTGATGACCGCCATGATCGCCTCGCCCGCGCCGGCGGGGTTGATGAACAGCAGCACAATGTAACCGAGCAGCAAGCCGAACACGATACAAAGCAGAGACGCGATCAGCGACTGGACGGCATTGCTTTTGAGAAGATTCTTTTTCTCTTTCATGCCCTCACCTCATCTCTCTTCGCGCCCGCCATATAGAGGCCAAGCTCTTCCTGCGTGGTGGTCTTGGGATCGAGTTCACCGACGATCTCACCCTCGTACATGACAAGGATGCGGTCGGGCACGTCCATGACCTCGTCCAGCTCCAGAGAGATCAGCAGCACCGCCTTGCCGGCGTCGCGCTGCTCAACCAGCTTCTTATGGACGAACTCGATGGCGCCGACGTCAAGGCCGCGCGTCGGCTGCACTGCAACGAGCAGATCGGGGTCCTTGTCGACCTCGCGGGCGATGATCGCCTTCTGCTGGTTGCCGCCGGACATGGCGCGCGCAATGGTGATCGGTCCCTGGCC
>CACZPK010000007.1 GCA_902783035.1 Oscillospiraceae bacterium | reverse complement strand
GACAGGAGGATCTGATCATGGGACTCGACAGACTGTATGCCTGGGCGAATGGCGGCGCGGTCTCGTCCGCCTGCGGTGCGGGCGACAAGCCCTCCGCCTGCGGCGGTGCGGACAAGCCCTCCGCCTGCGGCGGCGCGGATAAGCCCTCTGCTTGCGGTGCGGGCGACAAGTAAGCACCCGACCCGTCCCCGGCGAGTTTCCGCTCGTCGGGGACAACTCGATACTTCGCGGCATGGCAGGGCCGCTTTTATAGGTGAACCGTATGAAGAACGATTTCGCTTTCCAATGGCATATCACGGACGAGTGCGACCAGCGGTGCAAGCACTGCTATATTTTCTCCGGCGAGGGCTGCCAGGACTTGAAAAGCATGACGTGGGAGCAGATGCAGGAGATCGTTGCCAACTGTGAGGATTTCTGCGCCGTCTATCACCGTGCGCCGTACTTCTATATCACGGGCGGCGACCCCATCCTGCACCCCGACTTCTGGCGGCTGATGAAGCTGCTGAGATCCAAAGAAATACCGTTTGCAATCTTGGGCAATCCCTTTCACCTGAACGATCAGGTTTGCCGGGAATTGAAGTGGTACGGATGTCAAAAGTACCAGCTTTCTCTGGACGGCCTGCGTGAGACTCATGACTGGTTCCGAAAGCCCGGCTCTTTTGACTGTACGCTGGAGAAGATCGGCTGCATCAACCGTGCGGGCATCCGCAGCGTCGTTATGACCACAGTCTCCGCGACCAACCGTATGGAGGTACCGGGCATCCTGGACGCGGCGGTGGCGGCGGGCGCAAATATCTTTGCCTTTGCCCGCTATGTTCCCACGGGCGGCGAGGTCGATGCGGGCATGACGCCGCAGGAGTACCGGGAGCTGCTTGCGGTATGCGACAGGAAGATCAAAGCATACGAGGCGGCGGGGTGCGACACCTATTTCAATAGGAAGGACCACCTCTGGACGCTGTACGAATACGAAACGGGCGCGTTCCAGATCCCGGAGGACGCGGAGAACGGCATGATCTACGGCGGTTGCAACTGCGGCAACTGCCATATCACCATCGCGTCAAACGGAGACGTGATGGCCTGCCGCCGCGTGGCGGGGAGCCGCGTCGGAAACATCTTCGAGGACAGGCTCGCGGATGTTTGGGTTTGCGAGATGGAGCGGTTTCGTCAGTACGACAAGTTTGAGAAATGCGCCAAGTGCGAATTGAAGCCCTGGTGCCGGGGATGCCCTGCCGTGGCCAATGGAACAAATGGCAGCTTCTACGCGGCCGACCCTCAATGCTGGAAGGTCGTGCCATAAAGAAAACCTGCCGGCGGCAGACTTTTCGGCTCGACCGAGGCGGCGATGCCGCCGGAGGCGATCGATCAGGAGGACAATATGAAAGCAGTTTTGATTGATAAGGTCACACCCGCGGAGCAGGTCAGACTGACGGAGGTGGAACGCCCGCAGGTCAGGCCGGGATGGGTCCTGGTCAAGGTCAGGGCGTTTGGCATGAATCACTCCGAGCAGATCTTGCGCCTTTCCGAAATCGAGGAGGACTATATCCAAAAGCCCATTATCCCCGGCATCGAGTGTGTGGGCGAGATCGCGGACGCTGACCACAGCGGCTTCGCCGTGGGGCAGAAGGTCATTGCGTTGATGGGCGGCATGGGCCGCAGCTTCCACGGCAGTTATGCCGAATATGCGCTGTTGCCGTCCCATCATGTGTTTGCAGTGGACTCCGATCTGCCGTGGGAGCGGCTGGCCGCCGTGCCGGAGACCTATTTTACCGCGTGGGGCTCGCTTTTCGAGTGCCTGCAATTAAAAGCGGAGGATACGCTGCTGATTCGCGGCGCGACCTGCGCGCTGGGCTATGCCGCACTCCAGATCGCAAAGGCGCTGGGCTGCAAGGTCATTGCCACGACGCACCGGGAGAGCAAGCTGCCCCTTCTGGACGCGGCGGACGAGGCCGTTTTGGACAATGGGGCGCTGCGCCGAAAGGAGCTCGGCGCGACAAAGGCGCTGGACCTCGTGGGCCCCAGGTTCCTGCGGGATACGCTCCTCAGCGTGCGAAAGGGCAGCATCGTCAGCAGCACGGGTATCCTCGGCGGCGTGTTTACGCTGAACAGCTTTGATCCCATCAAGGAGATCCCCAACGGCGTCTATCTGACGGGCTTTTTCTCCAACGACCCGACACAGGAGACTGTGGACGCGATCTTCGCCTTTCTGGACAAGCACCACCTGGAGCCGGCCCTTGGCGCGTGCTTTGCGTTTGACCAGATCCGTGACGCCTGCCTGGCGCTGGACGGCGGCGGGGTCAACGGAAAAATCGTCGTGAGATTGTAACATGTGCCGCGGCCCCTTCGGCTTTGCCGG
>CACZPK010000006.1 GCA_902783035.1 Oscillospiraceae bacterium | reverse complement strand
CAACAGCCGCACGGCCCGGAAGCGACGCGATCGAGCGAAGGCGAGTGAGCCGCGCGTCAGCGCGTTTTGCAATCAGGGGTATCCCCACGGGGGATGCTTCCGGGCGTAGCATGCCTGCTGGACAAGTAACTTTGTTTCCCGCATATATCTCGTATATATTTCTATATATTGAAAAGGAGAGAATGCATCATGAACCGCAGATACCGTAAGACCATCATTGCCGGCAACTGGAAAATGAACAAGACCCCCTCCGAGACCAAGGCGTTTGCCGAGGAGTTCAAGGCACTGCTGCCCAAGACCAAGTGGTGCGACGTCGTGCTGTGCGTGCCGTTTGTCGACGTGCCTGCCGCCGTGCGCGCCTTCAAGGACAGCCGTGTCGCCGTCGGCGCGGAAAACCTCTACTTTGAGAAGTCCGGTGCCTTCACCGGCGAAGTGTCTGCCGATATGCTCGCCGATCTTGACGTGAAGTATGTCATCATCGGCCACAGCGAGCGTCGTCAGTACTTCGGCGAGACCGACATCACCGTCAACAAGAAGGTACATGCCGCGCTGGAAGCCGGTCTGAACCCCATTATTTGCGTCGGTGAGTCCCTTGAGCAGCGCGAGATGGGCGTCACGATGGAGCTGATCGCTTTCCAGGTCAAGTCCGCTCTCGCGGGCGTGCCTGCCGAGCAGATGCGCAAGTGCGTCATCGCCTATGAGCCCATCTGGGCGATCGGCACCGGCAAGACCGCTACCGGCGAGCAGGCTGCGGAGGTCTGCACTTTCATCCGCGCCACGATCCGTTCCATGTACGGTGCACGCATTGCGCGCGGTGTTACCATTCAGTACGGCGGCAGCATGAATCCGAAGAATGCGGCAGAACTGCTTTCCCACGAGGACATCGACGGCGGTCTGATCGGCGGTGCATCCCTCAAGCCCGATCAGCTGATGGAGATCGTCCACGCAGCGAACCAGAACTGACACGCCTCAAAGCAAAAATCACGATCCGGTTCGTTTTGCGTCTGTGGGTGCGGAATCATAGGAGCAATTATGAAAAAAGCCCCGACAACATTGATTATACTCGACGGTTTCGGCATCAGCGACGCGGTTGAGGGCAACGCCGTCAAGGCTGCGGACACCCCCGTGATGGATCGGCTTTGGGCGCAATATGCCCATACGACGCTCGCCGCCTCCGGCCCTGACGTCGGGATGCCCGAAGGGCAATCCGGCAACAGTGCTGCCGGCCACGCCAACATTGGCGGCGGGCGTATCGTACCGCAGGAACTGCCGCGCATCAATCAGGCGATTGCGGATGGCACGTTCTTTGAAAACCCCGCCTGCAATGCCGCAATGGACGCCTGCCTGGAAAAGGGCACGGCGCTGCATTTGATGGGACTGTTGTCCGACGGCGGGGTACACGCCTCGCCGGAGCACCTTTATGCGCTGTTAAAGATGGCAAGCATCAAGGGTCTCAAGCGCGTGTATCTCCACTGCTTCCTCGACGGGCGCGACGCCGCGCCGACGCGGGGAAAGGAATTTGTCGCACAGGTGATGAAAAAATGTGCCGAGCTGGGCACCGGCAAGATCGCAACGGTCATGGGCCGTTGGTACGCCATGGCGCGCGAGCGGCACTGGGACCGCATCGAAACCGCGTATGACGCGTTGGTCTACGGCGAAGGTCTTGTACCGGAGAGCGATGTGCTCTCCGCCATCTCCGCCAGCTACCAGGACGGCGTGACGGACGAGTTCGTGGAACCCATTGTCTGCGATCGGGACGGTATGATTTCCGACAATGACAGCATCATTTTCTTCAATCTGCTGCCCGACCGCGCCCGCGCGCTGACACGCGCCTTTGTTGATCCGGATTTCAGCGGATTCAAGCGCGAGCGCTTCCCTCTCACCTTCGTCTGCAGTACGGTTTACGATCCCTCTCTGAGCAATGTGCTGGTTGCGTTCCCGCGCCCCGCGGTCAAAAACAGCCTGCGCGAATATCTGGCGACTATGGGTATGACCTACTCCCGTTTCATGGAACCGGAACCGTGTTTGGAGTGTATTCTCTCCGGTGAAGACGACGTCATTGCGCTGACGATCTCCGATTGCGCCGAGGCCGGTCACTCCGGTCGTTTCGACGCTGCGGTGGAGGCGGTGCACGCTGTGGACGAGCTGGTGGGACAAGTTGTGGACGCAACGCTGCAAATGGGCGGCATCGCAATGGTGACGGGAAACTACGGCAACGCGGAAACCATGATCGGTGCCGACGGCAAGCCTTCCGGCGCAAACACAACAAACCGCGTGCCCTTCATTCTCTGCGGCGCCGGTTCGGAGTTGCGCGAAGGCCGCCTTGCGGATATTGCGCCGACGATCCTCGACGTGCTCGGTCTGGAACAGCCGCCGGAGATGACCGGAAAAACCCTGATTGTCAAATAAATATAGTAAGCGAACTGAATCATGCGCTTACTATAGGCGATCAAAATATGATAATATTGCATGGCTCATGTATGAAAGACGCTTCGACGGGACACAATACCGTCGAAGCGATTCTTTTTGACGTTTCCGCCGGGAGAAGCCGGGAGCCGCTTTCGCCCGCCGCCTGTGCGGCAAGCGCGAAATGCAGCAAATCCCGCTTTTCGGCGCGAACGATCACTTGGAACATGGAGGCATGCATGAACAACACGAACAGCCGCGGCACGCGGCACCTTTTTGATGGGACGGGCGTCTACATAGCCCTGTTCCTCGTTGTGACGGCTCTTGCCGTCGCGGGCTATTGGACGCTGATCCCCCATTCCCCTGCCGAAACCCCTGTCGTAGAGACGCCCTCTGTCACGCCGGTCAAGCCGCTCTCGCCGGTCGCTGCGGCGCAGGAGTCCGAGCCTACCGCTCCCGCCGTGATGCCGGAGCGCGAACCGGAGCCGGCCGCACCCGCGCAAAGCGCAGTGACGGTAACGCTTCCGGACACGGAAGTGCTCGACCTGACGCCGGAGCCGCCCGCGCTGATCGTCAACCCGTTGGTGGGCGAAACGGTAGCGGCGTTTTCCATGGATGAGCTGCAATACAGTGAAACCATGGGCGACTGGCGCACACATGACGGCGTCGACCTCGCCGCGGAGCCGGGCACACCGGTCTGCGCCGCCAGCGCGGGCACGGTGACGGATGTGCGCGAGGACGATCTGATGGGCACTTCCGTTGTCATTGCCCACAGCGGCGGATACGATACGATCTATGCCAATTTGCAGGGTGTACCTGCGGTCAGCGTCGGTGACGCCGTGACCGCAGGACAGATCATCGGTTCCGTCGGCAAAACGGCGCTTGGCGAATCCCGGCTGCCGCCGCACTTGCACTTCGCCGTGACAAAGGACGGCGAGTTTATCGACCCCGCGGAGTATTTGAGCAAGTGACCACGCTAAAGTGAAAAAGTTTTTGCAGCCTTGACGCGATCTTTGTGCATTTTACCATTGACAAGCTCTATAAATCGGTGTTATACTCCATCCAAACCGATGAGGAAGAGTGAGTAAGCGCAGTTCTCCTTTCCCAAAGCGAGCCGCAGACGGTGAGAGTGCGGCGGAAAGCGCAGCGCCGAATGGACTTCCGAGGGCAAGCGGAAAGGACAGATTCGTCCGAGTATGTGCGCCGGGGCAAGGCTCCCCGTCAACAACCGCCGGCGTATGGCTGTACGCGCCGCCGATATGGCACGCTGTAGCCGCACGCGTAAAAGTGGGCGCGCAAGCGTCAAGCCGGGTGGCACCGCAGGATTTACCGATCCTGTCCCAGCAAAGAAATTTGCAGGGACAGGATTTTTGTTTTCCTGTCCCAAAGGAAAGGAAGGCACTATCATGGCAAACCAAAACGTCCCCTACAAGATCTACCTTGAAGAATCGGAGATGCCGAAGAATTGGTACAATGTCCGCGCGGACATGAAGAACAAGCCCGCCCCGATGCTCAACCCCGGCACGCATGAGCCGATGAAGGCTGAGGAGCTCGCCGGCGTGTTCTGCGAAGAACTCATTGCACAGGAGCTGGACAACGATACCCGCGATTACCCCATTCCGCAGGAGATCCGCAACTTCTATAAGATGTACCGTCCCTCCCCGCTGGTGCGCGCATACTGTCTGGAGGAAAAGCTGCAAACGCCCGCGAAGATCTACTATAAGTTTGAGGGCAACAACACCTCCGGCAGCCACAAGCTCAATTCCGCCATCGCACAGGCATATTACGCGAAAAAGCAGGGCCTCAAGGGCGTGACCACCGAAACCGGCGCAGGCCAGTGGGGTACGGCGCTGAGCATGGCATGCTCCTACCTTGGACTCGACTGCAAGGTGTTCATGGTCAAGGTCAGCTACGAGCAGAAGCCCTTCCGCCGCGAGGTGATGCGTACCTACGGCGCCTCGGTGACGCCCTCGCCGTCAAACACCACTGAGATCGGCCGGAAGATCCTGGAACAGTATCCCGACACCACGGGCAGCCTTGGCTGCGCAATCAGCGAGGCGGTAGAGGTCGCGGTTTCGAACCCCGGTTACCGCTACGTGCTCGGCAGCGTGCTCAATCAGGTGCTGCTGCACCAGAGTGTCATCGGTTTGGAGACAAAGACCGCGCTGGACAAGTACGGCATAAAGCCCGACATCATTATCGGCTGCGCGGGCGGCGGTTCCAACCTCGGCGGTCTGATTGCCCCGTTTATGGGCGAAAAACTCCGCGGCGAAGCGGATTACCGCATCATCGCCGTTGAGCCTGCCTCCTGCCCCAGCTTCACCCGCGGCGTCTACGCCTACGACTTCTGTGATACGGGCATGGTTTGCCCGCTGGCGAAGATGTATACGCTGGGCAGTGGCTTTATCCCCGCGCCGAACCACGCCGGCGGTCTGCGCTACCACGGCATGAGCCCGATCCTGTCCCAGCTGTACGACGACGGATATATGGAGGCGGTCAGCGTGCCGCAGTCCAGCGTGTTTGAGGCGGCGGAACAGTTCGCGCGCGTCGAGGGCATCCTTCCCGCGCCGGAGAGCAGCCACGCCATCCGCGTTGCCATCGACGAAGCGCTCAAATGCAAAGAAACGGGCGAGGAAAAGACCATCGTCTTCGGCCTGACCGGCACCGGTTACTTTGACATGGTGGCCTATGAAAAGTTCCACGACGGCAAGATGGACGACTATATCCCCACCGACGACGAATTGGCAAAGTACCGCGCACAGCTGCCGAAAATCTGACCCGATCCGCGCCTTGCGGCGCAAAAAAACTCCCGCCGAAAAAAGTCGGGAGTTTTTCAATTCTCAATCTGTTCGCTCATCCGCTGCATCGTCCTGCGCATGAAGTACGCAGAGACCACCAGCGACATGATCTCCGCAATGGGGTATGACAGCCATACCAGCTCCAGCCGCCGCGTCAGGCTCAGCAAATACGCCGCGGGCAACAGCACCACCATCTGACGGCAAATCGCCACGATCAGCGAGTGTACCGGGTTGCCGATGGCCTGGAACACAGAACCGGCGATGATGCAAAAGCCTGCAAACAGATAGCTGGTCGCAATGATGCGGAACGCGGGAACGCCGTCGCGCAGCATGGCCGCGTCCGCGTCGAAAATGCGCAGCAGCTGCGCGGGAAATACCTCAAACATCAACATGCCGACGAGCATGATGCCCACGGCGGCAAACACCGAAAGCCGGATCGTCTTTTTCACACGGTCGGGCCGGCGTGCGCCATAGTTGTAGGAGATGACCGGCACCATACCGTTGTTGAGGCCGAATACGGGCATGAATATGAAGCTCTGGAGCTTGAAGTACGCACCATATACCGCTGTTGCCACGGTGGAAAACGTCAACAGGATCTGGTTCATGCCGAACACGAGGAATGATCCGACGCACTGCATCAGGATCGACGGAAAGCCGATCTTATAAACCTCGGCGGCGATATCGGTGCGGAAATGCATCTCCGAAAGGCGGAGATGGACGTCGTGGTTATACCTCAGATTGATGAAAAGGCCCATGCACGCCGAAACGATCTGGCCCAGCACCGTCGCAATCGCCGCACCCCTGACACCCATGGCAGGAAAGCCGAGATAGCCAAAAATCAGGATCGGGTCCAGAATGATATTGATGACCGCGCCCGTGATCTGTGTGATCATCGAGAGCGTTGTGCGCCCGGTTGCCTGCAAAAACCGCTCAAAGCAGAACTGAAAGAATATACCGAAGGAACAGCCGACACAGATCGTGCAGTACACCTTGCCCGCTTCGACGATGCCCGCCACGTCGGTCTGCGCGCGGAAAAACGGTCCCGAACAGGTAAAGCCGATCAGCGCAAACAGCGCCGCGCACAGGAAAAACAGCACGATGCCGGTGTTTGCCACGCGGTCGGCCATGTCCTGCCGCTTTTCGCCGAGCGAACGGGAAATCAGCGCGTTGACACCGAGGCCCGTGCCTGCGCCGAGGCCGATCATCAGCGCCTGCAGCGGAAACGCCAGCGACAGCGCATTGAACGCGTCCTGACTGACACGGGCGACAAAATAGCTGTCCACCACGTTGTAAAGCGCCTGCAGGAGCATGGAGATCATCATCGGAATCGCCATGGATGCGAGCAGCTTGCCCTCCGGCATGGTGCCCATCTTGTTTTCTCTGTTTCCCATATATACTCCCGTTCTCAAAAACGTGGCTTCCGCCGCATTTTTTGTTATTTTTTCAATTCTCCGTTGGCGGCTTTGGTCAGATAGGAGTTGATAAACCCATCCAGATCCCCGTCCATGACCGCCTGAATGTTGCCTGTCTCATACTCGGTGCGGTTGTCCTTGACGAGCTGATAAGGCATGAACACGTAGGAGCGGATCTGGCTGCCCCACTCGATCTTGAGCTGCACGCCCTTGAGGTCGCTGATCTTTTCCGCATGCTGCTGCAATTTCAGCTGCACCAGCTTTGCCTTGAGCATTTCCATGGCGTAGTCGCGGTTCTGGAACTGCGAGCGCTGGGTCTGGCACGCCGTCACGATGCCGGTAGGCTTGTGGATCAGGCGCACTGCAGAGCTGGTCTTGTTGATGTGCTGGCCGCCCGCGCCGCTGGAGCGGTAGACCTGCATTTCGATGTCTTCGGGCCGGATCTCGACCTCAATATCCTGCGGCAGCTCCGGCATGACCTCCAGCGCCGCAAAAGAGGTCTGACGACGGGCGTTCGCGTCAAACGGGGACACGCGCACGAGGCGGTGCACACCGTGCTCGCCCTTCAGGTAGCCGTAGGCGTTCTCGCCCCGGATCATGACCGTCGCGCTCTTGAGCCCGGCCTCGTCGCCGTCGAGATAATCCATCATCTCAAACTCAAAGCCATGCTTGTTTGCCCACTGCATATACATGCGGTAGAGCATTTCCGCCCAGTCCTGCGCCTCGGTCCCGCCCGCACCGGGATGGAATTCCAAAATGGCGTTGCAGTGGTCATACTCGCCGGAAAGCAGCGTCGTCAGGCGCGCCGCGTCGATTTTCTTTTCCAGCTCCGCGTAGCCCTCTTCCAGCTCCGGCAACAGACTGGGATCGTCCATCTCCGTGCCCATGTCGACCAGAGCAAGCAGGTCATCGCGCTCCTGCGCCAGCTTTTCGTAACGCTGCACCTTGGTTTGCAGCTGCTTGAGCTGCGTCTGGTTCTTCTGGCTGCGCTCCACATCGTTCCAGAAGCCGTCCTCCTCCGCCTCGGCAAGCAGGCGCTCGATCTCATGCTTGGAGCCTTCGATCTCCAACGCCTTGTAAAGGTTGTCGAAGGTTTCATCCATCGCGCGAAGTTTCTGCTTATAGCCGTCGTACTCGATCACTGCCATGGCAATACTCTCCTATTTTAATAATCATAACTGAAAAATTGTATCATACCGCTATATAAAAGGCAAGATAAACAGCCTGATTTGCGGAAAAAGTCTTGTCTGCCAAAATCGACACCTGCACCGCAGCGCTGTCGAAATTTGTCGAAAAAAAAGCAAAAAGCCACGCTGGTTCAGCGTGGTTTCCTTCCGGTTTCGGTCTTTCAGCGGTCGCTGACGATCTGCTCGGCGCTGCCGAAGATCATGTCGTCGACGTCAAAACCCTTGAAGTTGTCAAACATATGTGTTCTCACGCTCCTTTCCTTTTTAGGGTGCCGAAGTAGTATAGCATCGTTTTTTTCGCTTTGCAAGTAAAAACTCCAACCATTTTGCACAAAAATTTCCCCATTTACTTGTCTGTTCGGCGCAGGTTTGTGGAAAAACGCCGGATTGGCACTTGTGTGCTTGTCCTTTGCTATGATAGAATGTAGTATTATGAAAATTCTACGCCGTATGGTAACAATCCTGCTGATCCTTGCACTGCTCGTGCTCGGCATCTGGTGGGGCAATAACAGCATCGTGACCGAGGAGTATGCCTTTGCGTCCGAGGGACTGCCTGCAACATTCAATGGTTTTCGCATTGTGCAGCTCTCGGATCTGCACGGCAAGCAGTTCGGTGAAGGCAACGCAGATCTGATTGCCGCGGTGGAAAAAGCGCGCCCCGATCTCATCGCCATCACAGGCGATCTTGTGGACGCGAGCTGCACGGTGAACGACGTCGTGCCGCTGATCCGGGGACTGACTGCGCTCGCCCCCGTCTACTATGTCACGGGCAACCACGAGTGGGGCAGCGGCCAGGCCCAGGAAACCGTGCGGACGCTGCGTTCGCTGGGCGTAACGTGTCTGGAAAACCAATTCGTTCCCGTGGAACGGGACGGCAAGCACATTCTGCTCGCCGGTATCCATGACCCCAACGGCTACGCCGACCAGAAAAAGCCCGCTGAGCTGACAGCAGAGGTCTACGCCTCGGAGCCCAATCCGTTCTGGCTGCTGCTGGCGCACCGCAACAATGCCTTTAACGGCGCTTATTGCCGTCTTGGCGCGAATCTGACCCTCTGCGGTCATGCCCATGGCGGTATCGTGCGCCTGCCCTTCACGGACGGGCTGGTCGACACGATGATGACCCCCTTTCCTTCCTTTACCAGCGGATTTTACCAATGCACCGACGGAGGCCACGAACGCGCGTGGGTATTCGTTTCACGCGGACTGGGCAACTCGCCGCACTGGACGTTCCGTCTATTTAACCGCCCACAGGTGGCGGTTATTACCCTGACATGTAAGTGAGTGTTTGTATGATGCACGAATTTAACGCCGGAGAGTTCGACGTCGCTGTCGTCGGTGCGGGGCACGCAGGTATCGAGGCTGCGTTGGCCGCCGCGCGGCTGGGCATGAAAACGGTATGTTTTACCATTAACCTCGACGCCGTGGGCAACATGCCCTGTAACCCTGCCATCGGCGGCACGGGCAAAGGGCACCTCGTCCGCGAGCTGGACGCGCTCGGCGGCGAAATGGCCAAGGCGGCCGACAAGGCCTGTATCCAGTACCGTCTGCTCAACCGGGGCAAAGGCCCCGCTGTCTGGTCGCTGCGCGCACAGGCGGATCGCCGCCGCTATCAGGAAGTCATGAAGCACACGCTGGAAAAGCAGGAGAACCTGCTCGTCCGGCAGGCAGAGATCGTGGATCTGCGTGTTTCGGACGGCGCGGTATGCAGCGTCGTCACAGACACGGGCGGCGTCTATGGCGTTCGCGCCGTGGTCCTCTCGACGGGAACCTATCTCGCGGGACGCACCATTGTGGGCGAATGCCTGCGCGACAGCGGGCCGGATGGTATGCATGCCGCCGTTCCGCTCGCAGAAGTGCTGCGCAGGCTCGGCCTGCCGCTGCGCCGCTTTAAGACCGGCACACCGCCCCGCGTCAACGCGCGCAGCGTAGACTTCTCCCGTCTGGAGCGGCAGGACGGTGACGATGTGCCCGTGCCGTTTTCCTTTACCACTACGCAGCCGCCGCGTAACGAAGCGGTCTGCTACCTGACCTATACCAACGCGCAGACACATCGCATCATTCGCGAAAACCTGGATCGCAGCCCTATCTACAGCGGCGTCATCGAGGGCATCGGCCCGCGCTACTGCCCGTCCATTGAGACGAAAATCGTGCGTTTTCCCGACAAGGAGCGCCACCAGCTCTTTATTGAGCCGATGGGGTTGAACACCGAGGAGGTCTATATCCAAGGCTTTTCTTCTTCAATGCCGGAGGATGTCCAGCTCGCCATGCTGCACACGCTGCCCGGTTTGGAACACGCGGAAATGACCCGCCCCGCCTATGCCATTGAATACGACTGCATCGATCCCACGGCGCTGCTGCCGACGCTGGAAACCAAGTCGATCCGCGGATTGTACGGCGCAGGTCAGTTCAACGGCTCGTCCGGTTATGAAGAAGCGGCGGTGCAGGGCTTTGTTGCGGGCGTAAACGCCGCGCTTGCTCTCAAGGGCGAAGAGCCGCTTGTACTGGGACGCGAGCAAAGCTATATCGGCACGCTGATCGATGATCTGGTGACCAAGGGCACGAACGAGCCCTACCGCATGATGACCTCGCGCAGCGAATACCGTCTGCTGCTGCGGCAGGACAATGCCGACGAACGCCTTGCCGCCATCGGGCATCGGATCGGGCTGGTCAGCGCGGAGCGGCTCGCGGAGGTTGAGGCAAAATACGCCGCCGTGGATGCGGAGATCAAACGTCTGGAACATGCGGGTCTGCCTGCCTCCGACGCGCTCAACACCTTGCTTACGGCGCGCGGCACGGCGGAGATCCACGACGGCGCAACGCTTCTTTCCCTGCTGCGCCGCCCGCAGCTCAGCTACGACGACCTGCGCGCTTTTGATGCGGGTTGCGCGGCATTCCCCGCATCGCTTGCCGAAAGCGTGGAAATCGCTGTGAAGTATGAAGGCTACATCAAGCGCCAGAAGGCGGAGGTGGCGGAATTTTCCCGTCTGGAACGACGCACGCTGCCGGAGGGCACCGATTACGCCGCCATTGACGGCCTGCGCCTGGAGGCGCGGGAAAAGCTCGCGGCGATCCGGCCGCGCTCGCTGGGCCAGGCAAGCCGCATCTCCGGCGTCAGCCCTGCGGACATCGCCGCACTGATGATCTGGCTGGAAAAGAACGAGTGATACCATTCAAATATGTATCGTGGCAGGGGACAGCTTGGCCGTCTCCTGCCATATTTTGTGTCTCTCACCGCAGCCAACGCAACAGGTAGTTTTTCCCCCGTTTTACGCCGGCGAACGTTCATAAATCGTTTACACAGCACCCTATTGACATTACCAAAATCCGGTGCTACACTGCGTTTAGCACTCATAGGAAAGGAGTGCTAAGAGTGGAATTGAGCGAACGTAAAAAGCAAATACTGAAGGCGGTCGTTGAGCACTACATTGCATCTGCTGAGCCGGTCGGCTCCAAGACCCTCGCACAGGAGCTGGGCGTCAGTTCTGCCACCATCCGCAATGAGTTTGCGGAGCTGTGTGACCTCGGCTTTCTGGAGCAGCCCCACACTTCGGCGGGGCGCGTTCCGTCTCCGCAGGGCTATCGGCTCTATGTCAACGAGCTGATGGAGCGTCGCAACCTGACGCCGCAGGAGGCTGAGGGCATCGACGAAACGCTGCGCGGCAAGCTCTCGGGCATGGGCGGTGTGCTCTCGAACGCGGGGCAGCTGGTTTCATCCATCGTCAATTATCCCGCCTACAGCGTCAAAAGCGGCAACGTGGGACTGACAGTCGAGCGGTTTGAGCTGATTCCTGTGGACGCAACCAGTTTTATCACGGTCATCATGACCGGCGACAAGAACGTCAAGAGCCAGTTGCAGCACACTGCGCTGGAATTTGACGCCGCACGGCTGGCTGACCTGAAAAACCTGCTGAATACGCACTTTACCGGCAAAAGCCGCGCCGAGATGAGCGCCCACCTGATGAACGTCAGCGAGCAGCTGACCCCCGAACTGTTTCTGGTTCTTTCCCGCACCGTGGAATACGCGGCGGGCATTCTGGAATCGGCGGGGCGGCGTGACGTGGAAACCACGGGCGCCAGCCGCATCCTCACCATGCCGGAGTACCGCGATGTGGACAAAGCGCATGAGTTGATGACGTTTTTGGTCGACAACAAGGAGAACCTGCCCGTACCGGAGGACGGTGCGCCGCTGCAGATCCTCATCGGCCCCGAAAACGTGGATGAGGCGCTGCGGGACACCAGCGTGGTCATCGCCAGCTACGACATCGGCGACGGAATGCGTGGTCTGGTCGGCGTGGTCGGCCCGACGCGCATGGATTACGCCACCGTCACCGCGCGGCTGTCCTATTTCGCCGAAAGCCTGACCAAGATGTTCGGTAAGGGCCTTCCCCCACCGAAAGAAGAAAAGTAACCCACAAAGGAGTGGCATTCAATGGCAAAAGAGATGGAAGAAAAGAAGGAAGAACAGCTCCCCGACGAGGCCGCGGCCGAAAATACCGCGGAGGAAACGGTGGAAACCGCTTCCGAATCGGAGCAGGAAACCTTTACCGTCAGCAAAGAGCAGATGGAAAAGATGGAGGCGCTTGCCTCCCAGCTCTCCGAACAGCAGGACAAGTTTCTGCGCCTCGCCGCGGAATACGATAACTACCGCAAGCGCACCGCCAAGGAAAAGGAAGGCATCTATGCCGACGCAAAGATCGAAACGCTGACCGCGATGCTGCCCGTATACGATAATCTGGAGCGCGCGCTGGCGCAGTTTGGCGACGACGACACTCCGCATCGCAAGGGTGTGGAAATGATCTTCACGCAGTTCAAGGAAAGCCTCGCCAAGCTGGGCGTCACCCCCATCGAAGCGGTGGGGCAGCCCTTTAACCCGGAAATGCACAACGCCGTTATGCACATCGAAGACGAAAACGTGGCGGAAAATACGGTTGTCGAGGTCTTGCAGCAAGGCTTTATGCTGGGCGACAAGGTGTTGCGCTTTGCGATCGTCAAGGTCGCCAACTAACAGACATTTCCCGTGTTTTTTCACGTGAAACATTTTTGAAACCGAGAACAATAAAAATTGAGATAAACAGGAGGCAATCGTTATGTCTAAAGTAATCGGCATTGATTTGGGTACCACCAACAGCTGTGTGGCGGTCATGGAGGGCGGCGAGGCCGTCGTCATCGCCAACGCAGAGGGCAACCGTACCACCCCGTCCGTCGTCGCGTTCAGCAAGACCGGTGAGCGCATGGTCGGACAGGTTGCGAAACGTCAGGCCATCACCAACCCCGACCGCACCATCTCCTCCATCAAGCGTGAGATGGGCACCGACCACCGCGTGGAGATCGACGGCAAGCGTCTTACGCCGCAGGAGATCAGCGCAATGATCCTCAGCAAGCTGAAGGCGGACGCCGAGAGCTACCTCGGCGGCACCGTTTCCGAAGCGGTCATCACCGTTCCCGCGTACTTCACCGACTCTCAGCGTCAGGCAACGAAGGACGCCGGCAAGATCGCAGGTCTGGACGTCAAGCGTATCATCAACGAGCCGACTGCTGCGGCGCTTGCCTATGGTGTCGACAAGGAGGGCCAGCCCCAGAAGATCATGGTCTACGACCTCGGCGGCGGCACGTTTGACGTGTCGATCCTCGACATCGACGACGGCGTGATCGAGGTGCTGGCCACCGCGGGCAACAACCGCCTCGGCGGCGACGACTTCGACGAGTGCATCATGAAGTACCTCGTCGAGGAGTTCAAGAAGGCGGAGGGCATCGACCT
>CACZPK010000005.1 GCA_902783035.1 Oscillospiraceae bacterium | reverse complement strand
TCAGTTGGTTAGAGCACCGGATTGTGGTTCCGGGTGTCGAGGGTTCGAGTCCCTTTACCCACCCCACAACAGGGGAGGGATCGGGTTCGCCCCGGTCCCTTCTCCCCATACAGGGGTGTAGCCAAGCGGTAAGGCAAGGGACTTTGACTCCCTCATTCGCTGGTTCGAGTCCAGCCATCCCTGCCAGAATATGCTTCGTTAGCTCAGTCGGCAGAGCACCTGCCTTTTAAGCAGGGTGTCCGGGGTTCGAATCCCCGACGAGGCACCAAACCCGCGAAAGCAGTGCGTTTTCGCGGGTTTTTGTTATCTTTGAAAAATAGTCCGTCGTCCTTGACGGTGAACACATCCTCCAGCTTCGCGCCTGGCGCGTCCGCCCGCTTTCTTTTCTCCGGGCATAGACAACTTTGTGTAAAGATCGTTCAGATGATCGGCGCGGAGGTCTTTTAGCTTGATATGCCCAATATACGGATAGATCCGCTTTGCAAGAGCGCGATATCGGACAATCGTACTGTGTTTTGCTCCGCGCTGTTCCTTCATGGAGATCACATAGTCACAGTAGGCCTCGAACCGCTGGCGGCTGTGAGATTTGACACCATCCTTGCAATCGCGTTCGAAGGTCGCGGCGAGAGCCTCGGCCTTTTTTCGCGCGCTCTTTTCTGTCCACGCTGGTTCAACGGTGAACGTGGTGGTGTAAGGCTTGCGTTGTTTCCCATTAAAATCAGCAATACAAGACACGATAATATCTACCCCGCGCACACCAATGTCGGCAAGGCGGCAGACGAAATATGGGGAACCGACACCTACGAGGCCTGCTATTTCCCTGTGGTGATCGCTGACGAGACCTCGTCCACAGACGCCGTGATTTCTGCGGGTATCGGGAATCTGAACCAAGTTCAGCAGAATATCGCCAAATGAATACTGTCACTGGACGAGACGCCCGGATTTGAGGATGTGGACTTCTCGAACCCGACGATCGAGCTTTATCTGACTGACAGTGTATACCAAAACAGCCAGAGTACACATCAAAACAAAAATAGCGATACCCGCCGTAGACGAAAACGTCCTTGGGCGGGTATCAGCATTTTAATGTCATTGCAGGTTGAAATAATTTTTAATATACGGAATGATTGCGCGCGGGGACGGGGTCATGATAATGGAGAAATAAGCGTCGAAGCATGCATCCAGCTGTTCTTTCGTCGGATGCCAGTTTGGATACTCTGTGAGAAGTTTACTCACAACATTATCGAAGTGCTGTCTTTCAGGGACCGAAAATTACCACCAGAAACATTGTCCAGTTCCGCATCGGTAAGCACCGTTTTCTTCTGCTCGTTTGTCTCATTCACAGGACTATCCCCCCTTACAAAGTTAAGCATTTTTGATGGTTCTTACATAGAATTATACAATACGGGTTTGGACAACGCAACAAAATTTTAAACGCCACAACGAATGACCAGAAATCAAGCAGTATGTCGATTCAAGTGCCCGGTATCTTGAAAACTTTGATGTGTTGGAACGTTTCGAATAGACGGTGAATATCGCCGCTGCGCGGCGAGTCGATCCAATCCACCGAGATGGGATGCCCATCCCATCTCGGGCTTACCACATGCAATCTGGACCCGCTCAGCGTCTTCGTCCGCGGTGTGGGGGACCGACGGACCTGTGCTCCCTGCGGTAACAGGAATCGCACAGCCGACCGCGGTGGTGCAGCGGCAACGCCTTCCCGCAGCGTTCACAAAAGCGGATGTTGTTTTGCAGACGGTAGATCAGGATCTCGTTGATCTCCTCCGCAACGCGCTCGCGCGTGTCATAGAGCTTGTCTGCGTCCACCGGGCAACCGAACGCCTTGGCAAAGGAGAAATAGAGATCCAGCTTGCGGTAATACTGCTCCAGCTCCGGCAGCGTCGGTGCGCCTTCGGTCACAAGCCCCGGCTGCTCGATCGCTTCGCCCCGCTGCCAGCGGCGCAGAAAGGTGAAGAAAAGCTCACCCAGTGCCTCTTCCGTTTCGTCGAAAGGGATGTTTGCCGCGCGCAGCTCCTGCTCCTTCGTGAGCAGAAAGCCCTTGTCGCGCATCTTGGAGATCACGCTGATATAGCGCGTGATGTCCAGCTTGCGGTACGGCTCGACGGCGGGCATTTTGCTCCACTCGATCAGGACTTCAAGCAGGTCAAAGTCCACCGCAAGCACCAGATCGGAGAAGCCCTGCACCGCGTATTGCAGCGGCGGCACCACCGTTTCCAGCCCCGCGCGGATGGCGGCGAGATTTTCCATCGCACCGACAAAGCCTTTGTTATACATGCCGTAGCGCCCCGCGCGGCCTGCAATCTGCTGGATCTCCTCGGGCTTCAGCTCCCGGCGCTCCACGCCGTCGAACTTCTCAGTCTCCATGAACAAAATGCGGCGGATGGGCAGATTCAGCCCCATGCCGATGGCGTCGGTCGCAACGACATATTCCATCTGACCGTCGAGAAATCCTTCCATCTGCCGCCGACGCGTGGCGTAGGGCAGCGCGCCGTAAATGATGGCGGGTTCCTTGCCTGACTGGCGCAGATCTTCGGCGGCGCTCAGAACACCGGTTTTGGAAAACGAAATCAGTGCGTCGCCCGGGCGGATATGGTCGAAGCTCACCGTATGCGACATGCACACAAGCGGCGTTTTGCGCTTGTGTACCTCCACTTCGTAGCTGTCGCCGCAGCTTTCGATGAGGCGGATGAGCAGCTGCTTCGCCTGCGGCGCCGCGCACAGGTGCACCTCCGGCGAACGCACGCCGAGAATGGCGCGCGTCCAGGCGTAACCGCGCTCACGGTCGGCAATCATCTGGCATTCGTCGATGACCGCGACGTCATAATACGCCGCAAGGTCAAGCTTTTCCGCGGTAGCGGAAACGTGGGTATCATCCTCGCGGACATCCTCTTCCTCGCCGGTGGTGAGACTGCAATCTACGCCTGCATCGAGCAGCGTTTCCTGTGCCTCAAGCGCCAACAGCCGCAGCGGTGCGAGATAGACGCCCGTCGGCGCGGTCTTGAGACGCTGAAAACCCGCATAGGTCTTGCCGGTGTTCGTGCCGCCGAGGTGAAGTATGAAATGGCGGCTCAGGGCGCGCGCCTCGGGATACTCGTCCTTTGGATTGAGCGCCAGCAGCAGCTTCAGACTGGAGCGGATCGCCTGTGGCACATACCACACCGACCATACCGAGCCGAGGCCCTCGCCAAGCAGCCGCTGTGCGGGGAATGTTTTTTTGCCGAGCATTGCCGCAAGGTCTGCCTCCGGCTGGGCCGCCTCAAAATCCATGATCTCCCGATGCGCGGCGGCGTACAAAACGTGGGGATAGCGCTCCAGCACGTGCTGTGTCGTCCGATCGTTCGGCCGCTCGGCAAAAAAAGAGCAGGCGCGCAGAAAGTGCTTGAAGATGTCCGGCAGACGCCTGCTGTCGCAGCGCTGTTCGACGGCGAGAAATTCACTGAGCCAACCGGATGTTTGCGATGCGCGCAGACGTTTTCCACCCCGTATGGTGCGCAGACGCGTGAGAATGGCGCGGTGATACTGACCGGCGAGCTGCCATTCGGGCGAGCCGTCCTTCTGTGCGCGGTCCCACGCCTTGGCAAGCAGTTCTGCCGAACGGGCGCAGAGTGAATCGGGCCTGTTCCCGCCGCCGGCGTTATTTCTGCGTCGTTCCTGATTCATCGCTTCACCCCCTGCCAGCTGATTATTGTCACGATAGCCGCTCCCTTTTACCCGAGGACGGTTTAATGAGCATCAGGGAGAAATAACCCGTCGTATCCGGCATGGAATCGACGCCGCGGTACACACGTTCATCGCTCATCCCGCAGTTTTCGACCAAATATGCCGTGCGAGCGGCACTTGCCGCCTTTTCCTTGAGTATTTCCAAATGCTTGCCGACCTTCATCACGATGATCGTGCCGGGAAAATCCAATTGCGGCTCAGTCGTGATCAGAACCTGCTCGTCGCCTGCGGCGAGCGGCACCAGCAGCCGCGCAGATGCCGCGCAAAACGAAGGAACGCCGCTGACCGTTTCAACATGAAAACCCTTTTCAACAATGGCGTTGCTGATATAAGAGAATGTCGAGTAGAAGCCCGGATCACCGAGCGTCAGAAATACGACGGCATTTCCTTCCTGAAGAAGCCCGGTCAAGCGATCAACGGCCTCATTGTGCGCGTTGGCATAGCTTTCCGCTGCCATCGGAAAAGAAAGGGGCAGTACCGCCTTCCGGACAATTTCCGGAAGGGCCTCCTTTGCGATCCGGTACGCGACGCCCGGCCGGTCGTCTTTTACCGGACAGACGATGACGTCGGCCAGACGCAGTACCCGTACGGCCTTCAAAGTGAGCAGCTCGGGATCTCCGGGACCGACGCCGACTGCGTATAGTGTTCCGCTCATATGGCTGCAACCTCCGGCCATCATACATTCTTTTCCGGGTATTCGATATCCCGCGTATCAATGACGCACAGATCCAAATACGACGGACAGGGGTAAACGTTTCCACGCGCGGCATATTCTTCCCGCCATTGGGCGGCAATTTTGTTTTCCTCGCGGTCGAGGACGATGCCGATGTCTGCAACCACGAGACGTTTCATATAATTGCCTGCATTTGCCGCCAGCATACCGTTTTTTACAAAAGCGACGGTCACGGTCAAATCCGAGCGCACCGCCAAATCCGCTTCACCGGTGTCGCCGTTCATGCCGCTGTTGATGTCAACGCTGACCACGTAAGCGCCGGCGGCGTTGATTTCCCGAATCGCCGCGGCGCAGGGTTCGCGCACGGGACCGTGAAAACCGGTGCCCAACAGGCAGTCGACAATGATATCGCTGCCCGCAAACACACCGTCTGTATAGGGGAGGGCGGAGACGCCCAGCGCCTTTGCTTTTTCCGCAAAATGGGCGCTGTCCGGAGACAGCTTGTCGCTGAGGGTGATGACGCGGCATTCGATGCCTTTCGATTTCAGAATGTATGCCAGCGCGAAACCGTCGCCGCCGTTGTTGCCGGAGCCGACCGCAATGGCGATGTTACCGCGCCACTCCGACGCGCGGTAAACACCCATGGCGGCACGGTACATCAGCGTCAAACCGGGGACGTGGTTTTCGATGGTTTTGCGGTCGCTCTGACGCATGTTCTCCACGCAGACACAATCCAGAAAAGTCACAGCAGGTCACTCCGTTTCCAATATAGTAAGGCTTTCCTCCGGCGCTGTCAGACAGTATCGCTTTGATGATTATATCACAAGGCGGGGCGCTTGCAAAGCGGCAGGGCGTGCCAAACCATATTTGACTTTTACGAAGGTGGTTCGCGAGTCGGAAATTCCATGAAACTGTGCGCAACGCATAACGGAGCCATAAAAACGGCTTGATGCTTTATGCGCCTTGCCGATTGACTTTAACACTATAAGGCGTTACACTTTACACAAATAACAGAAAGGGGCAGGGCAATGGTCAAGCTGAGCAACAAGTTTTACGGCTTTTTCTACGGCTGGTGGTGCAGCCGTCCGTTGTCATGCCCAAAATCGGAACCGTGAGCCGTTAGATTGTTTCGTAAGTCAGAAACAAGGCCCCGTCCGTTTTGGGCGGGGCCTTGTTTTTGCATATGACTTGCCGTTTTTCCGGAGGCGCCGCCGGGAGACGCAAGACGCTATTTTGCGCAGAACAGGAGAGATCGAAATGAAGCACTACGTTTTGCTGAAACTCGCCGAGGGAGCGGACATCGACGCGGCTGAGCGCAAGGTCAGAGAGACCTATGAGGCGCTTGCCGCGGAGCTGCCCTTCTTCCTTGAACCGGCCGTCTACCGCTGTTGCACGTCACGCGATTCCAACGCGCACCTGATGGCCGCATGCCGGTTGGACAGCACGGAGCATCTGGAGACCTATCTGACGCATCCCCTGCACCTCGATATGGCGAAGACGCTTGGCCCGTCTGTGGTCGGGCGGATGACCTTTGACCATGCATAAAATAAAAGGAAGGTGATCGCAATGAACAACAATATCAGTAAAAAGAAGGGCATCTTTGCCTCGTCCTGGCTCGGTGTAGCCGCCGTGTGGCTCGGCGGACACTTTGGCCCCGGTTTTGCCACTGGTGCATTCAGTACCACTTACTATGTCCGCCATGGCGCGCCCGGTATTCTGACACCGCTGATTGCCATGCTCGTTACGGGCGGTGTGATGTACTTTATGACCGAGTATGCACGCAGCCACGATGTGCGGAATTACAAGCCTTTCGCCATGTCCTGCTACGGCGAAAAGGGCGGCAGGATCATGAGCGTCCTGTATGACGTCACGTTCCTGCTGACGCTTTTGTGCGCGGGCGGCCTTGCCGTTTCGGGCGAATTTACCATTCTCAATGCGCAACTCGGCCTGCCGATCATTGCCGGCGCGGTGCTGACGGTCGTGATCTCGGCGCTGCTGTGCCTGTACGGTTCAAAACTTCTTTCGATCTCGTCGAAATACATGATGTACGCCATTGTCGGTGTTGTGCTGCTCATCACGGTTTTGTCCTTTGCCTGCGGCGATTATGATCTTGCGGGCGCGTTTGCCAACTCCGCTGCCAATGCGAAGGCACCGGGCGTGCTGAGCGCGATCCTCGACGGTATCCTCTACGGCTGCTTCCAGTCTACGATCGTGTTCAACGTCATGTCGGTTGCCGATCTGCTGGAAGATCAGACCGCTACGAAAAAAGCGATTGCCGCCGGATACATCATCACGGTCGTGCTGATGATTTCGCTGGTGTTCCTGCTCTTCAGCTACACCAATGTGGTTGATATTGTCGGCGGCACGAAGAACCTGCCGGTGCTCTATGTGCTGCAGAATCTCGGCTTCGGCTGGCTGACGGGCGTCTATGTGCTGCTGATGACCCTTGCCGTGCTCACGAGCACCGCGGGCCTTGCGCACGCGGCCTGCGTCCGCTTCGACAAGCTGTTTTCGTTCATCGCCAACGTGCAGCTTCGCCGCTTTGTCATCACGGCGCTTGCGCTCGGCATTGCAGGCAGCGGCGCGGCGCTCGGCATGGGACCGCTGCTTCGCACCGGTACGAGCGTTGTCGGCTACATCGGTATCCCTGTGCTGGTGATTCCGGCGTTTACCGTGGTGCGCGCCAAGCTGGGAAAGAGCGCCGAACCGCAGCCTGACGGTGTCCGTGGGGCGGCGTAACAAGGAGAACATCGGAAATAAGAAAGAGGCTTCGGCGGCATGGTTGCGCCGGGGCCTCTTTTGCGGTTGTGCGGATGTTTACGCTGCGTCGAAACACGGATGTATTTCCATAGAGAAATTTACTGCGCCGCCTCCGCACAAGAGACGGTTTCGGCGGCGGACGCGCACTCTTCCGCGTTGACGATTTCGCTTAAACGGACGGCAAGCCCCGCGGCGAACGCTGCATGTCCCTCCGGAGAAAAATGCACGCCGTCGAAGGTGAGCGCGACGTTCCATGCACCCGCGTCCGCAAATGAAACGCCACACTTTTGCGCGCAGGTGCGATACAACGGGGCAAGTCGCGCGGAAGAGCGGACCAGCGCCGGACTTTGCACCCAGTCGCCCGGCTGCATCGGCGGCGGAGCGATCAGAATGATATGCGCGCCGGCGCGGTCTTCCGCCATGCGGCGCAGCAGCGTTTCCATGTGCGCGACGGCGTCTTCGGGAGATGAGCCGTTGAGCAGATCATTGCTGCCCAGCATGACCGTGACAAACGCAGGCTCGATGCTGCGCAGCAGAGCGGTGAGGGCAGGGAATTGCGGCTCGCGCGGAATGCAAAGCCCGTTCTGCCCGCAGTTGGCGACCTCCCAGCCCATGCCTTGCAGCAGGCTGGTCCAGCGGACGTCTGACGGATACCGGGAGCCGAAACAGGAACGCGGGTCATACCCGAAGGTATTGGAATCGCCAAAGCACAGGAGCCTTTTCATACCAACCTCTTGCATTTCCGATCCACCCTCCGTTACGCTGAGCCGGACATCTTGTTGCGGTATTGCAGCGGACTGATGCCCACCTTTTCCCGAAAGCGCTTGATGTAATAGCTGGTGCTGTTGAATCCGCAAAGCTCGGCGATGTGCGAGACGTTCAGCTGCGCATCCGACAACAGCCGGATGCTTTCCTCCAGACGGTAATCCGTCAGATAGGTCATGATGGAGCAGCCGTAGGTCTGCTTAAACAGGCGGCAGCATTCCCCCTGGCTCATGTGGACGTGGGAGGCGACCCGGTCGAGCGTGATGTCCTCGGCATAGTGCTTGCGCAGGAAATCCATCATGTCCTGCGCCTCCTTGCGCTCCACGAACGGCGGCTGCTCGGCGCTGGTATCGAGGTGTTCCAGCAGCATGTGCCATATGCGGAGCAGATAGGCATAGGCGTCCAATTCGTACCCAAGCGGCTTTTCCTGCAAAATGCCGAACAGAAAGCGCATATAGCCGAGCACCTGCTCCTGCCAGAGCGTTTCGGGTGTCAACTGCACAAACTGGAAATAAGGGTGGTTCACATAGGGGAGAAAATACTTCTGCTCAATGACGCTGCCGTGGAACAGCGTCAGCAGGGAGGGCTGAACGTTCAAACTGAGATAGCGCGTCGGCTCGTCGGAGGTGGGACGCGTCATATGGGACAGATTGGAGTTGATAAAGAAACCGTCCCCCGCACGCAGAACGTAATCGCAGCCCTGCGCGGTTGTGACCATGCTGCCTTCCAGCACATAGGTGAATTGCAACTCCTCGTGCCAATGCCAGTTGTTGAACCCCATCGGCTTGTCGCTCAGAAGTGTTTCATGGACGATCAAAGGGAAGGAATAGTCCAGGAAAAAATTCGCTTTCTGGTTGTTATCCACAAAAAACATAACGCAACTTCCTTATGAGAGCAAGATAGTTATATTTTAAGCGCGAATTAAACGAAAAATCTGTTCTTGTAACCTGTAAATCTTATACATCAAAAATACGGCACTGTCAAGCCGGAGGAAAACAATTGTGCGGAAAACCATGCCGGATCGTTTTTCCGCGCAGCGTATTGCAATCGGCGCTAAAGTATACTATGATGATATCCACGGAATGAACCGCGCAGCGGTTTGTTCGCAGGGCGAATGAAGAAGAGGAGAACACAGTGATGGATATTTATGAGCAGAATCCCCTGCAGGATTGCCCGTATTGCGGCGGCGCGGGGCTGCTGGAAGAGGAAAACGGCTGGTGCTGGTATGTGATGTGCATGGATTGCGGGGCACAGACCGGCCAGTTTTCGTTTCAAACACCGCAGGAGCGTGCCGAAGCGGCGCGCATGGCGGCGCAGACCTGGAACATCGGCAAGGTTCTGCGCGGCGACGTCGGCGAATAACCGAACACAGGACAAAAAACAAAACCGCACGGCTCTTTTTGGAGCCGCGCGGTTTCACTTATGGAATCAATGACGACCGGATCTGCGCCGCAAACCGGTTGAGACGGGTTTCGATCCCCGGCAGCGAGAGCGCTTCACCGGGGTCGTTTGCCGTTTCGATCAGGGCAAAATGCGGCGGAAGATAAAAGGACTTGTTCATGGTCATCGCGGAAATGACCTGACGTGCCACGGTGTCGCTGCCGGAATAGCCGGAGACGATAACGGCGAAGAGCGCCTTGTCATAGAAACGGGTTTGCCGGAACAAGCCCGTCAGACGATTGATGAACGCCGTGAGGTTGGCAGACAACGCGTCGTTGTAATTGGGACACAGCAGCATTACCGCGTCGCAGCTGCGCACGGCAGGCCAGACTTCGTCCTGCATCAGCCCGCCGTAGAAGCAGCGCCCCTTTTCGCCGAAGTGGAGGCAGGCGGTATAGGGACAGCCTGAGCAGTCGGAAACCGCGCCGTTGCGAAGCCCAATCTCCGTGACCGTGCAATCTTTGCCGAGCCGTGTGTGGATTTGCGCCCAAAGCTGCATCGTGTTGGAGGTGTGGTAACTCGACGCATGCAGCACCAGCAGATTGGGCGCGGCGCGCTTGGGAAAGGATTCGCTCAGCAGACGTTCCGCCAGTTCCCGCACCGTTGCACGGTACGCGCCGATGAGGTCAACGCCCAGATTTTTCGCCTGAACGCGGAAGTTGTGGAGAGAACCGCTTGCCTCAACCAGCGGACGGCCAAGCAGCGCGCTGCCCGCGCCGTTGAGTGCGAGCGCCAGTTCCGCCGCCGTGGACTTGGTATAAAGGTCGCCTGCGCCGTCGACGACCAGCGCCGAGACACAGCCCTCCAACAGCTCTGCTTCCCTGCGCAGACGCAGCAGCATGCGCTGGTACGCCGCGTTAATGCCGTATTGGCCCAGCGCAAGCGCAAACAGCAACCGCTTTCCCCGCAGGTTTTCGCCTTCTGAGGCCTCGCGGAAGGAAATGCCGTCCAGCGCGTCACGAAGCACGGCGTCCAGCCGCGCGTCGTCCTCCGCCCAGTCAGCGCGGAGGCGTACTACGATCAGTTCCATATCAGATGATCTCTTTCAAACGATTTGCAGCATCCTCGATGTGCGCGAACAGCGCGTCGGGAATCGACGGCAGCAGTTCAGTCTCGATGCCCGCGGGAGTGAGACGGTTTTTGCAGCCCATGTAGACTCCGTCCAAAAATACGGAGCCGCAGTGCCATGCGCCGCGCAGCGTCAGCAGCAGCGAAAGCGCGCCCGACGAGAGGGCGGGTGCGACATATGGCTTGAAACCCAACTCGCGCATTTTCAGGTTTGCCGTGACGGTCAGCTCGGTCAATTCCCGGGAGAGCGCTTCATCGTAATGCGACAGTGAATTGGCGATCCAAAGCCCCGTGCCGTGGGGACCGAAGGAACGCCCGTCCGAGAGGAAGGATGCGAAACGCGGATCGCGCTTGGCATAGTAAGCGGCGCGGGCGTTCATCACGCCGAGACCGTAGCCCTGCACCTGCTCCGGCAGAAGCCCCATGCCGTCCCAGTTGCCGTTTTCATCGTGGTTGCTTTCCAGATATGCGGCTTTTGCCAGCGGGTCCACGGGATCGGATACCGCCGCCCAGAGGCCGCGGAACTGCTTTTCCCGCGCCATGCGGGCGTAGTGCCGCACGATGGCGGCATTGCTTTCAAATTGCGCCATGCGCACATCCCTGACGTCCGAGCCGACCGGCGGAATGCCCTTCGAGGCAACAAAGACCAGCACATCGCAGTCAAACAGGTGGTCGGCGTCCACGACCTCGACCGAAGGGAATGCGTCATAGTCCCATGGCAGCGATACCTGCCCCATCTCGAACGCCCAGCGTGCGGTGATCTGCTCGGACAGGTCGCAGATGCCGATGGACGAGATCACGTCGCCGCCGAGCAGCACCAGTCCCGTCAGCAGTGTGGAGCCGACGTCTCCGATGGCGAGAATGTTGACGCGCTTTTTGCCCGGCACAGCGGGTTCCAGCATCCGCTCCCAACCGGGACGGCTGCGGTTGACGACGGTGAGACGTCCCTCCGCGAGCGCCCGGGAGAGTTTTTCGTCCAGCGGGAACTGCGGCAGGCGTGACGCATCCAGCACGCTGAGACCGTGCGGTGCGGCAAGCTGCCCGGGATGAGCCGCCCGGAAACTCCCACGCCCAAGGACGGGATCGCCCTCGACCAGCCAGAACAGGCGTCCGTCCTTTTCCAAATAATCGTTCATAGTCCGGCACTCCTCATCAGTTGTTCAAGATCGTTTTCCAGATATACCGACGCAGCGAGGTTGGAGTCATAGTGCAGACATGCGCCCTTGTCGGGGCAAAGGGGCAGGATAACCGCCTCGCTGAGACGGCGGAGGGTCAGGTTGCGGGCGAACTGCTCGCGGTATGCCTGCTCCAGCGCAAGCATCAGTTCGCGCGCGGATTTCAGACACGTGCGGGAGAGCTCAAACACCGCGCGCGATCCGCATTCTTCGGCGAATGCCGGCGCGGCATAGGGGAGAATGTGATTGATGCCCGGCAACAGACCCGGAACCGGCGCGGATGCGCGGCGCACGGTGTTGCCGCCGATGAAGGGGTAGAGCGTCGATTCCACAAACCACTGGCGCAGCGTCGGAACAAAGTACGCACCGTCTACCGGGCGGTCCCATTCGCGCATCAGATCGCGTCCGTGACCGGAGAGCAGCCCGACAAGCACCATGCGAATGTCGATCCCTTCCTCCCGCAGCAGCGGGTCAAGCGTGCGGATGCGAAGGCCGGGATGCATGACGTCGTCCACGAGAATGACCGGACGGGCAAACGAACGTATGGTGCGAATCTGGCAGGGAATCGAAGGATAATACGGAAAGGCTTCGATGCAGCTGCTGCGCAGATCCGGCTCATAGACCTTGTCGGTGTGGATGGTTTTGGTGACGGTGTTGGGAATGATGCGCCCGCGCAGCATCTTGCCGAAGGGAACGCACATGCATTCGCCCAGCCGGCGCGGCACGGTGGGCGTGTCGGGCACATGGTTGAACGCCGTAATCCGCTCCAGCAGCCGCCGGTGGATCACGTCGGATGAGAGCGTCAGAACCAGCGATCCGGGATACAGACCCGCGAGCGCGCGCTGCAGACGTTCATGCCCGCGCGTAATGGCGGCGAGCACGCGCTCGTCGTGCGCCAGCGGTTCCTGAATGGTCGTTTCCAGATTTCGTATGAGTGCCGTGGGGGCGCGCATGTCGGCCTCCAGCAGGGATGTGCCTTCCTCATGGCAGACGAAACCCTGACGCGCCATCAGGTCTGCCAGCTCATGCGTCATGCCCTGCCGCGGACGGCAGAGGGCATAGACGCAGTCCTCCTGCAGTGAACGCGCCAGCACTTCGCTGATGAGCAGCTGCGCATCGTCCCCCGTGGCGCAGACGTCGGTGATGAGCAGGCACTTTCCGCCGGCGCGCAGGCGCACACGGTCGGTCAGCGCTGCGTCCTCCAGCACGGAGAACAACTCCGTTGCACCCAGATGGCGCCACGTTACGAAACCGGCCTGCCGCTCGCCGCAGCGCAATGCCAGCAGTTCGTCGCCCGCAAGCTCCGCCGCGGCTGCGGCGGGATGCGCGATGCCGCGGTAGGGGGGCGCAAGCCAGTCAAAAGCAATGTCGGCAGCGGAGAGCAGCGGCTTATCCTGACTGTCGCGCAGATATAGCCCGTTTTGGTAAATAAAGTCCTGAATGACGGGGTCGATGAAGTGGGAGATGTCGCGGTTCTGATCCACGTTTTCCCGGATCCGCGTGGAGCTGATGTCCTCCAGCTCGGGCGGAAGCCGCAGCTCCATCAGGTCGCCCTGCAGATGGAGCGCCTCGCGCGAGGGCAGGCGCGGCTGGTCGGGACGGCTGAATACGATGTGATCCAGCGAGTGGATAGAATAAGGCTCCGGTTCTTTTTTATAGGCAGATGCCCCTGCGATGACATCCGCGCCAACCACCAGATAGAGCCGCTGCCCGGCGAAGATTTCCCGCAGACGCTTGAGGTCGGCGGGGTTGGCGATGTTGACGGGAATATCGTTTGGGAACAGATAGACGTGGAAGTCACCCGCCACCGACATGTTGATGATCTGGCGGCGGAGCAGATGCGGCTGCGGCTTTTTCGACCAGGAGAATTCATCCACCGCGAGATAGACCTCAAAACCCATTTCGCGGATCTCCCGCACAATGCCCTTGTGCGAGAGCGTGAAGGGGTCAAATGTGCCGGGGAAGAAGGCAATCTTTTGCGGGCGTTCGAAGTGGAACGGCCCGTGGTCCAGCCGATACAGCGTGAGAAAACGGTCAATGTGCGACAGTGCCGAGGCACGATAGAAAAAGGTCAGACTGTCCTGCTCCGGCGCGGTGTCGATGAGGAACAACAGCTTGCGGCAGCAGAGCGTGAACAGGCTGGCGCGTTTCTCCATGCCCAGCGTGTCGCCGTCAAAGAGCTGCCCGAAGATCAGCAGGGCCTCCTGCCGTACCGCCTCGCGGTAATGGGCGAGCCCCTGCAGCAACAGACCGATCAGCTCATAGCGGCGCTCCGCATAACGTGCGGCAGGCTCGACAAAGCGGCCGCGGTAGGTTTCGTAGTGCCTGAGCATGACGCCAACGGTGCGCAGCGCGCCGGCAACGGCACTGTCCGTCGGAGAGCCGAGCAGGGTACGCAGCCAGAGCACTTGTTCATCCAGCTCGCTGGGATGGAGCAGGAGCACCGCGCGCCCCAGATAGTCGGGGATATATTTGGAGATGGCGTACTGGCCCAGTTCGATGCCCTTGCCAAGCTCGACCACGACTTCGTTGCGCTGCTCGCGCCGCAGCAGCGGGAGCACATCCAACAGCGCGTCGCCTGCGGCATGGCGCACCACGACGCGCTCGGAGACCTTGATGAGGTTGGAAAAGTGCGTGCAGATGTGCAGAATATTGTCCGTCCCGCTCTGCCCCGCCTGATCCTTGAGAATGCCGACGCCCACAACCTTGTTGACCCATGGCGTAGCCGTCTTGAGGTTGTCGAGGAAGATTTCGCCCGTAATGTCCCGTCCGCCGTCAAACAGCTCGCGGTAGGCGCGCAGGTCCCTGCCGGCGCGGCGCAGGATGCGGTAACGCAGAAATTGCAGCGTCAACCCTTCCTCTGCGTTTCCGTGCGCCGCAATCTCCGCAATGCGGCGCATCTGCGGATGATCCTGCGAGAGTGGCCGCTGTGCCTCGCGCAGGTACAGCAGCGCGGCGGTTTGCAGACGCGTGTCGCCGTGGAGCGCGAAGTAAGAGGCAAAGTCGATCAGTTTCTCCCGCGTATCCGCACGATAATACCGCGCGGGCAGGGTCTGGATCGCATCCAGGAGTGTGAAAGCGGTGTCCGGTTCCTTTTCCGCCGGCGCGTCGTAGTATTGCAGCAGCGCGTCGACAAAGCGCGGCAGCGTTTCGCTCCGCCCGCTGCGGAGCATCGCGTCCACAACGATTTTGAGCGTGTATCCGATATGGGAGCGCTGCTGCGCGGTGGTTTTGTGATCCGGACTGATGATCTTGTCCAGATACTCCGCCCAAAGCGTAAAGGGAACTTCTTCCGCAGGGTCTGACGGCGCGTCGTCGGGCAGACGTTTGCGATAGACCAGGTGGAACCGCGCGATGATCTGCCCGATCAGGCTTGCCGCCTGACGGCGGATATCGCCCTCGCGGTGGCTCAGCAGTTCATAGAGGAACGCGAGTGCCTGCGCTTTTTGACGCGCGGAAAGATAGGTGCAGTATTCTTCAAAAATGTTGAGGTATACGCGCAATTGCTTCCAGTCGCGGCTGGAGCGGGCGGCCTCGATAATATTACCGAACTTTTGCTCGCTGGAGAGCTGGTTCATCAGCCGCAGGTGATGCTCCATAGAGAGCATCATCAGCCGTTCCACGGCCTCCTCCGGCATCATGAGCGCCGGATCCTTTGCCTTAATTGCGGCGCGCGGCGCACCGCTGAGATCAACGTCGACGCCCAGCGCGCGCAAATAGCGCTCAAAATCCTGCAAACGGCTGTATACCAGCTCATAACGGCGGTGCTTTTCGGCGTCTACGTTTTCCAGCTTGCGCAGGATCACATCAAAGGCGTCGGCAAGAGAGTAGATCGCCGTGACCTCGTTGCCCTGGGCGTCACGGCTTTGCTTACAGCGCACATCGGCATAGATGAGGCACAGGGATTCCACGGACAGCGCATCCAGCTCCAGATCCCAGGTCGAGTGGTTGGAGGCGATGTGGCTGACCGCGTTCAGCCTGCGGTTTTCCAGCCAATAGCCCGTGTAGTAATAGTGCAGATGCGGCACCGCCTCGCCGGGACGGCAGCCGTATTTGCCGAGATCGTGCGCGGCGGCGGAGGCAGAGACGAGCGCAAGATCCGTTTCCTCGCCAGCCTCGCGGATGCCGCGCGCGACGGTCAGCGCGATGTGATGCACGCCGGCGATGTGGCTGAGCGTGCGATAAGGCGTTACCTCGTCGCCGAGGCGCATCAGCTCATAGATAAACTCTTCGCGGAAGGCGGCAAGAAAGCGGCCGTATTCTTCCGCGTGGTCGCAAAGCGCGTATTCCTCCGGCGTGAGAAACGCGAAGTCGTACATCGGGTCAAACGGCAGCACCTTCCGCTCTGCGTCCAAAAGCGTTTGCAGAACCGTCAAATACACCAGCGCGCCGCGCACATAAGCGCCCGCGTCTGGCGCAAAACGGCCCTGCGGGTACATGCGCGTGCGGATAAAATCATAGCAAAACGCACACCAGCCGCGCTCCGGCGCATCGCCGATCAGGGGTGCGCAGGCATCTGCCACTGCGGCGCAGGACAGGCGTTTTCCGAGTGGAAAAAACGTACTGAGGCGGTCAAATACGCCCGATTGCCGCAGCAGCTCTGCCGCGGCGCGCGGTTCAGGCGCCAGAGCACGGTCGCAGAGCGCGTGCGCCAGCGTGTTGAGCAATTCACGTGCAGCTTTTTTGTTCATGGCGTTTCCCACCTTCGGCTGGAATGGTAGGATTATAGCACAATACCTGCGCGAAGAAAAGCGCTTGCCTAAATTTTGTGGCTTGCTTTTATGCGAACAAAAGCGCATTATGATAAAAGAGATATTCCGGCTGTGCCGGCAATAAGCGAGGGGGCGATCGGCATGGGTTACTGCGCCTGGGCAGAGCAGAACGAGAGGAACCGGCTTTACCACGATACGGAGTGGGGGGTTCCGGTGCATGACGACCGCCGCATGTTTGAACACCTGTCGCTGGAGTGCCTGCAATGTGGGCTGAGCTGGGATCTGATGCTCAAAAAGCGCGAGATCTTCCGCCGCTGTTTCGACGGGTTTGATTTCGACCGGATCGCGGCGTACGATGCAGCCGACGTTGAGCGCATTTTGCGGACCGAAGGGATGCTCCGCTCTGCGCGGAAGATGGAGGCCGTGATCCAAAACGCCCGGTGCTATCAAAAGGTGCGAGAGGAATTCGGAACGTTTTGCGATTACATCTGGTCATATTCCGGAGGGAAGACGATCCTCTACGACGGGCATGACACCGGCTCGGTTCCGGTCAGCAACGCCCTTTCGGAGCGTATCGGCAAAGACCTCAAAAAGCGCGGCTTTCGCTATGTGGGTGCGATCACGATCTATTCGCATTTGCAGGCGTGCGGAATCATCAACGACCATGACCGCGACTGTCCCTGCCGCAAGCGGATCAACGGCGCATGGCCGACCGTGCGCAAACGGCGGGACCATGAGGTGAGATAGAAGCAGTTTTCCGGAACGGGGCAGATTTTCACGAGGTGGGAAAAAGAGATGACGGAATTCGATCAACTGGAAATCGGGACAGGCGAAACAACGCCGCAGCGCGCGCCGTCCGCTCGTATACCGGCGCATGGACGGCGAGGCGAACGGCTGGCGATCATTGCCATTTTTGTTTCGCTTGCCGCGTTTGCCGTTTCCTGCACGGCGCTCGTGCTCCAGCTGCGTGCGACGGCGGAGACGGAGGCTGAACTGGAGACCGCGGAGGAACTTCCGCAAGCCGAACCGGAAGCGCCGACCCTGCAATACCGCAACCATATCCTTCCGATTTTGGAAGAGGTTCCGGTAAATGCGTTTGACGCCGCGGCGTTCCAAAAGGATGAAAACGGTTATATCCGCTATCAGGACGCACCGCTTGGCATTGACGTTTCTTCGTATCAGGGTGAGATCGACTGGAAGCAGGTTGCGGCGTCCGACGTGCGCTTTGCCATGATACGCCTTGGCCTGCGCGGCTACACCAAAGGCGGGATCATGACGGATGCGACGTTTGAGAAGAATATCCGCGGTGCGCTGGACGCGGGGCTGGACGTCGGCGTGTACTTCTTTTCGCAAGCGATTAACGCTGCCGAGGCGGAGGAAGAAGCGGACTATGTGCTGGAACGGATCAAGGACTATCGCCTGACGTATCCGGTCGTTTTCGACTGGGAGAGCGTCAACGACGCATCCGCGCGTACGAACGGCGTCAGCTCAGACGAGGTTACGCGCTGCGCTGCTGCATTTTGCAATCAGATCGCCGCCGCGGGCTATACGCCGATGATCTACTTCAACATGGACCAGGGCTATCTCGCCTATCGGCTGGACGAGTTGACAGATTATGGCTTCTGGCTGGCGGAATACCATGAAAGCCCCGGCTTTTACTATACGTTCGCTTTCTGGCAGTATACGCATCAGGGGCAGGTGCCCGGAATCGACGGCGCTGTGGATCTGGATCTCGACCTGCGCGCGTATGCGGCGGGTGGAAAGAGCGGATAAAAACGCCACTTTGCGGGTACAACGAAAAAGACGCCTTGCGGCGTCTTTTTCTATGAGGAAGATTGGATGAAAAGAAACACTTGTCCCTTGCAAGATATAAGATAAACGGCGAATGTTAAAAAACCTCGGGGTGAAATGTTACGAAACTCTAAAATAATTGCTACCGATCGGTCCGATACGGCATATCCAACGGATTGCGGCGCTCCATTCGATCGTAGTGACGGCACAGCAGCGGTTCGACCACATAATACAGCAGCTTTCCATCGAGGTCGAAGAAAAACACCACGAACAGCAGCGCATAGAGCGCGGCGGCAACGGTGAGCAGCACGCGCAGCAGCCGCAACAGGGGACAGTGGCGCGCGGCGCGGCGGGTCGATGTATGGCGCATTTCGGTTTCCTCCTTACCAGCCCATGTCGTCGTCGTATTCCAGAAGCGACGGGTCGAGCGGTTCTTCCTTCATGACGGTGGTCATATAATCGTTGACGATGCGGCGGATCTCGCTGCGGGAGACCGTGCGCTTGTCGGCAAGCGCATGGGGGATCCAGATCGCATGAATGTCGCGCTTGCGGAATTCGTCCTCAAACAGGCCCGATACGCCCTGCATGCTTTTGCAGTGCAGCTGGTCGTACATAATGACCATATCGCAGCGGAACCGCTCCATGTAATCCCACAGCTCAAAGATATGCTGCATACCGCCGACGGTCATGCGGCGCATGGGCGCCCACTCGTGATAGCGTGCCATGTCCAGAACGCAGTCGTCCAGATTGTCGGTGCGGATGGTCATGTCGAACATCAGGGAGTCCATATTGATGACGACGTTCAGCCCCCAGCAGTTGTACGCCCACGTCGTCCAGTTGGAGTAGTACAGCGGCGCGCAGGACCACGCGATGGCGCGGTGGCGTGTCAACGGAAAACTTTCGATCTTCCGCTCAACGCACTTTGCCATGATCCGGCTGATCTTCCGGTCGGTCCGGTGCCAGATATCATGGTCCCCGTACTGCGTCTGATAAACGCGATAAAGCGCCTGCGCCACGCTGTTGATCGGGTAGTACGGTGTTTTGGCGGCAACGTCCCACTTCTCCCATTCAAAACGCTGGAGCGCATTCTGCCGCTCCAGTTTTTCACACAGCAGCTGTTCATTAAACGGTACGCCGGTTTGCTCTTCGACAAACTTCCACAGCTCGCGGATCTCGTTGGCGCAGTGCTCCTGTACCAGCGGGTCATCAAAGCGCATCGGCTGGGGCATGGCAAACAGCGGCAGATCCAGGAACCAGTCTTCAATGGCGGTGGATGCGACGGAACCGTCGCACGCCTCATTCGAGGTGACGACAAAGGGCGCATAATCGGGTATATCGTCCTGCACAAACAGGCCTGCCTCCGCCTGACACATTGTGCAGGGATCACCGGGCAGACCGATCGACTGCACCGCGTCGATGTAGTGGGGCGCGGTGTGGTTGTTGACGTGGCAGGTGATGAAAAAAGGCACCATTTCCATGGGGACGTTTGTGTATTGATCCGACCATGGATAGAAAACGCCGCCCCAGACGGTCTCCTTATGGGCGATGTTGTGCTGCCACGCGTCATTGTGCGCTCCGCCGTGCAGCTTGGCGTCCGCGTTGAACATGTCCATCAGCTGTTTGATGGATACGCAGACCATCGCGCGGTAATGCCACGCAGAGGCACGCAGTGCTTCGCCGCGCAATCCCTCAAGCCCGCGGTCAAACCAGTGCAGCACCGGCAGATAGGTCTGCCCCATCCAGCGATAGCGCCACAGGCCCTTGGCAAAATTGACCATGCCGCCGTCTTGCATGATATCCGTGACCATGTGGGCATAGTTATAAAGCCACACCATATGAAAGTAGTAAAACGTGTCCCGGACGCCGCGCCATTCGCGATGCTTGTAAAGCCCCGTCTTGTCGGCGTACAGATCGCCGAGACGGCGCTCACCGTGGGGCTTGCCGTGCCAGAAATCGCGCAGCAGCTTTTTTACGTCCGCCTTTGTTTTGGGCAGTTTCATGTCGAAGATCCTCCCCGTGCGATCTTTTTGATCTCCACGCTCTCTACGAACGCCTGAAATCGCGTGCGCAGCTGTCCGGTGGAGGCGTTGGTGTATTCCTTCTCAATGGAGCAGGTCGGGACGCCGTAATCCCGCGGCAGGATGAGCGCATCCATCGTGCGCTCATAACTCCAATACTCGCAGAACTTGTTCGATGCAACGATCAAACCGTCGGCGTGGTATTCCTGCACCAGATCGGCGAGGTTTTTTTTGCGCCCGCGCATTTCCTCACGCGGCATGAAGCGCGGACAGCAACTGGTCATAAGGTAGTGGCGCGCGATGGCGTCCAGCGGTTCCTGCCCCGGCTCGACGACGATCTCCTCGCGTCCTGGCAGGGAGCCGTAGCAATACCGGTCGGCAACCACCAAGGCGCCGCAGCTTTCAATGAGACGGGTAAGCTCCGGGTCATCGCTTTCCGAACCGGAGAGCACCACGCGGCACCGGAAAGGGGACACCGGCTCCGGATCGCGTGTGCGCAGCTCTTGCGCCGTTTCGCGCAGATATGGGAGAATCAGATATTTCGGGCAGGTGAGCGTCACAAGCTGGATGACGTGAAACTCATAGCCTGTGATGGGCGGATTGTCCAGCTTGCGGTATGCGCCGATTTCACTGATGAGCCGGCAGACCTCGTTGTGCTCCGCAATAGCTGCCATAAGCGCCTTGTCGGAGACATCTACGCCAAGCTTGTCATGCAGTACGTCAAGAACATGCGCCTGCAGCTGGGTGCGGTAGTGCGCCACGCTGTTTTCGTTTTTCTTGAACGGTACGTCCGTGAATTCCACAAAAAACTCGGGGTTTTGTATGACGTCCATGCGTTCCAGATGTTCCTGAAAGCGGCAGGTTACGGCGCAGGTTTCGGTGGCAAACTGTGCGTCCAGAAAGTTGAAACCACCCTCCAGCGCACGTTCCAGCAGGGCACGGCCGTAGTGGCAGGTGCGGCTGGACATGTAGTACGTTGCTATGTCCGGTGATCCGCTGCGCGGCGCGCGCAGGCGCACGGAAAAACAGCCGGGCAGGTTGAGCAGCACCTCCGGCATGAAGTAACAGGTGTAGCCCAGCGCATACGCCCCCTCACGCATAGCCTGCTGGACGAGGTCGTTGTTCGCCTCCTGAAGCAGATCCTCAAAGAAAATCAGGTGCTTGAGATCCCGCATGGCGCCATCCTCCCAAACCAGAATAACACATTCGTCACAGTGCGTTGGAAACCATCCGAAACGCTTGAAAAGCAATGCGCAAAAGGGCGCACGGACCGGTTCAATAATCATTATCATACCAGATGCGCCGCTGCAAGTCAAACCCGGCACTGCGAAAAGCGCGCCTCTCCGCCAAAAGCGGAGAGACGCGCTTGCTTTACAGGAACTTGCAGAGCAAAATGGGGAAAAACATGGCAGGGAGATAATTCATCACCTTGAACTTGGTCAGCCCCAGCATATTAAACGACATCGCGACAATCAGCAGCGAGCCGACCGCCTTCATTTCGTCAATGACCGCATCGGTCAGAAACGGGGCGAGGCGCGACGCGCAGAGTGTGATCCCCCCCTGATAGAGCAGTACGGGGATCGCCGAGAGCGCCACGCCAAAACCCATCGTCGAGGCGTAGATCACGGATGAAACGCTGTCGAGTATGGTCTTGGCGTAGATCGTAGCATGGCTGCCGGTCAGACCGGCCTCCAGTGAGCCGACGATCGCCATCGCGCCGACGCAGTAGAGCAGCGTGGCGGTGATAAAGCCTTCGGCGATGCGGCCTTTTGAACCGGACGCATCACGCGAAAGACGGCGCTCGATTGCGCTGCCGAGCGCGTTGAGCCGGTCGTCCAGCCGCAGCAGTTCGCCCACGATGACGCCGAGCACCATCGAAAGGATCATCACCAGCGGCTGCTTGCACACCAGGGTGCCGCTTACGCCGATGTAGAGCACGCACAGAGCGATGCCTTTTGTGATCGAATCGGACAGCCGCTCGGGGATCAGCTTTCCCAGCAGCAGCCCGGCGGCAGTGCCGGCAAGGATGCCCAGCGCATTGACAAGCGTTCCGGTCAGCATGTTACCGGTCAATATACTTCATGCCGTCCAGCAGGGAAGTATCGGTAAAGTCGGTGATGGAAGAGAGCTTTTCGCTGCCGAGCTTGGACGCTGCCATATCCTGCCAGTAGGCGTAGTCGCTGCGCCCGACAAAGTATATGACATGATAGCCGTAGGTGCTTTGCACGATGCCGGTGTCGCCGATCTGGCGGGACGTATCAAAGCACCACGCGTCAAACGGCTTGACCGTCTGGCCTCTTTGGACGTTGGCAAGAAGACCGCCATTTTCCTTGCTGCCGGAATCGGTGCTATTCTCTGTGGCCAGTGCGGCAAAGGCATCCTCGGTCTTGTCGCCCGCGTTGAACTGCGCAAGCAGCTCATTCGCCTTCGCCTCGTCCGCGACCAGAATATGGCGCACGCTGACGGTGTGGTAATCGGCAAGACCCTCGCTGTGGAAGACCATGACGGCGGAGCCTATGGAAGTGCCGTAGTAGCTGTAATCCAGCACGTCGGCATCGCCATCCTTGCGCGCGTCGTCGAACAGCCAGTCTACCATGTCGGAACCGGTACTATACATAGAGGCGGTGCTCATATAGGTGCCCTTCAGCTCCGTTGCGAGCGCTTCAAGGTCCTCACCGGCCTGATAACGCGCAAGCGCTTCCTGCGCAGCGGCGAGGGCGGCGGCAGAGCCGTCGTTTGCCTCAGTGGTGTCCGTTGCCTCGGTGGCGAAGCTGCTGGAGGGGAACACGATGGATTCATACTCGGCCATTTCGTAAGCCTTGGGATCAGCGGCACGCTGCGCTTCCAGCTCATCGGCGGAGTAATTTGCGGTGTCGGAAATATGGCTGGCGTACGCGTTTGCAAGCATAGCGGTACGGAGGTTGCGCTCAAAGACGCTGCGCGTCATCAGCGGGCCAAAGACGCCCTTGAGATACTGCACGCTCGTGTAACCGGCCGATGCCGCGGCGGAATCCAGCGAATCCATGTTCTCCTTGACAGATTTCTCCACTTCCTCGCCGCCGTCAAAGCCGGCATCCTTTGCCGCCTGAGCGGTGACCGTGGCGTTGGAAAGAGATTTGAGCGCCGCTTGCGCGAGGTAGTCGTACCAGGTGTCGTACTGCGAGCCGGAGGTGTACGCCTGATTGCGCAGCGAGGTCGAGGTATCAAGGCTCGTATTGTTGTTCAGCAGATTTGCGCGGCTGTTGTAATAGTAATACGCCATGTCCGCCGCGGTGAAGGTCTGGCCGTTGACGCTGGCAGCGGCAGCATTGCGCTGAATGATGTTGGTATTCCAAACGAACATCGCCGCGACGCCCAGCAAAAACAACACCGCGCAAACGCTGAAGATGGCGGTGGTGCGGCGGTTTGCCTTTTGCTCTTCGAGCGCTTTTTGCTGCTTGGGGGTCAACTGTTCTCCGCCTTGTTCCTGGCGGGCTTTCTTTTCTCTGGATGCACTCATGGTTGATTGTAACTTCCTCTCAATGATGTTGTTAGCCATAAAAGTGATTTCATCACGCGGGGCGTGATGAAATCACGAAGCTATGAAATGGTTGCCGGAACAAGATGTTACTTCGTTCCGAAAATACGGTCGCCCGCATCGCCGAGACCGGGCACAATATAACCGTGCTCGTTGAGGTGGTCGTCCACCGCGCCGCAATAGATGCTCACGTCGGGATGCTTTGCGCGAATCGCCTTGATGCCTTCGGGCGCGGCGACAAGCACCATCAGCTTGATGTGCCTGCATCCACGTTTTTTCATTTCGACGATTGCGGCATCCGCGCTGCCGCCGGTGGCAAGCATCGGGTCGACGATCATAATATCACGCTCGGCAATGTCGTGGGGCGTTTTGCAGAAGTAGACATGCGGTTCCAGCGTCTCTTCATCGCGATACATGCCGATGTGTGCCACGCGCGCGGAGGGAATCAGGCGCAGCACGCCGTCTACAAGGCCAAGGCCCGCGCGGAGGATGGGCACAACGGCGATTTTCTTGCCGGCGAGCGTCGGCATCTCCGCCCGGCACAGCGGCGTTTCGATGCTCGTGGTGGTCATCGGGAGATCACGTGTTGCCTCGTAGGTGATGAGCATACCGATTTCAGAAACCAGCTCGCGGAAATCCTTGACACTGGTGCGCTTGTCACGCATAATCGTCAGTTTATGCGCCACAAGGGGATGGTCCATCACAAAGACATGGTCGTCGTTTTGGTAAAACATGGTGCGCTCCTCCGTATAGATTAAATTTGAATTGCTTCCCGTTCCAACCGCGCCTTGCGTTCGCGCTCCGCCTGCGATATGCGCAGATAGGAGATCGCAAGCCCCTGCGCGTCCGTAGTATCGCCGCGTGCGGCGGCTTCTGCCGCGGCAAGCGCGACGCCGACCGCGTTCTGATACCGCAGCGCCGCGGGCGCAAGCGTGCACGGTATGCCGTTTTCCGACAGATATCCGTGTGTCAGTACCGCACCGTCGCCGAGGACGATCTTTTGGCACGTGTCACCGCGCAACTCTGACGCCAGCTCGGCGAGCCCGACCGCACGGTCGTCGCAAAGCCGCGTCAGCGAACCGTTTTTCGCTTCGAACAATGCGTTATAAACCTGATTGCGCCGTGCGTCCATAGCGCAGATAAGCATGGCGTCCGCGTGCGCAAGATTCTGCGCCATCGCATAGAGTGTCGATACGCCGACACAGGGCTTTCCCTGCGCCCACGCAAGACCCTTGAGCGCGCTCACGCCGATGCGCAGTCCCGTAAACGATCCGGGGCCGGCGGACACGGCAAACAGATCCATCGAATCCAGCGGCAGCTCTGCGTTTTGGAGCATCGCGTCCACCATCGGCAGAAGCGTCCGGCTGTGGGTGAGCCCCGTGCATTGGAAACTGTGCGCCAGCACCGCGCCGTCCTCCGCAACCGCACAGGACACGCTTTTGGCGGAGGTTTCCAGCGCCAGTATCCTCATAGCTCCACCCCCGAGACCGTAATGATGCGCGCATCGTCCGTTTCGCCCCGCGCTATATCCACCGTGACGACATCCTCCGGCAGCGCGTCCGCGACGCGCTCGCTCCATTCGACGGCACAGACGCCGCCGCGCGTGAGGTAGTCGTCCCAACCGATGTCGTACAACTCGTCCGACGAGCCGAGACGATACATATCAAAATGAAAGAGCGGTATGGCGCCGTCATACTCGTTGACAATGGTGAATGTGGGACTGGTGACGCGACCGCGGCAGCCGAGCCCGCGCGCAAGCCCGCGTGTGAATGCGGTCTTGCCCATGCCGAGCGTGCCCGTGAAGGCAACGACGGCGCCCGGATGCAGGGCGCGGCCGAGCCGCTCGCCGAACGCCTCGGTTTCAGAGACGCTTTGGGAAACATACTGCATGCCGAGGCCCCCATTCCACCTATTCTAACAGTATACTATATCATACCTCGCGGCGTTTGACAATTCTTTTTTCCCGTCCGACTTCATAAAAAGTTGAGTTTACACGGGCGCGGATTCGTGGTATACTGCCATAGAATTCGCAAAAGAAAGGGGATGAGCGGAATGCATCGCGGCTCGGGACTGCTGGGCGATATGCTGCGGCAGGCGGATCTGCTGCTGTTCGGGCTTTGCTCGCTGGCAACGTTTTATGGGATGCTGCTCATCCTCAGCGCGACGCACACGGTCTACAAAGGCACGCTGCGCTATGTGCTGGTGCAGGGCGTGGGCTATGTGCTCGGTACGGTGCTGTATTTTATGCTCTCGTCGCTGGATGTGGCGGAGTTGAGCAAGAAGTGGAAGTGGGTGCTGGCGTTTAACGTCGGTTTCATTCTGCTGCTGCTCAGCCCGTTGGGAATTACGCGCAACGGCAATCGTGCGTGGCTCGGCATCAAGGGCGTTCCGCTTCAGCTCCAGCCGGCAGAGATCGTTAAGATCACATTTATTATTTTGCTTGCGCGCCAGCTTGTCTGGCTGCGTGAGGAGCATGACCTCAAGCGCTTTACCTGCGTTCTCCAGCCCACGCTGCACGTTTTGTTCATGTTTGGGCTTTATTATGCCATCTCCCGCGACGCGGGCAGCGGCCTTGTCTACCTTTTTGTATTTGTGTGCATGTCGTTTGCGGCGGGCATGGCGGCGCGCTGGCTGATTCTCGGCATTGGCGGCGCGGTGGCCGCGGTTGTAGCGGCGTGGCATTTTCAGCTTTTGCGCGGCGATTGGTACAAACGCATCATGGTTGTGCTTGACCACAGCTACGATCCGCAGGGCAAGGGCTGGCAGCAGACGCGCGGTATCCTGGCGCTCGGCTCCGGCGGCTTTTGGGGGCAGGGACTGTTCCGCGGCACACAGACGCAGTCGCCGTACCGATCCAGCCTGCCGGAGCGGCAGACGGACTACATTTTCTGCGTCTGCGGAGAAGAGCTTGGCTTCGTCGGCTGTGCGCTTGTTCTTGTGATGCTGCTGGCTATCGTGGTCCGCTGCTTTATCGTCGCGCGCGATGCGAACTCACCGATGGAGAGCCTCGTGTGTGTCGGCATGGCGGGCATGCTGATCTTTCAGACCGTTGCGAACATCGGAATGTGCCTGTTCCTGCTGCCCGTTATCGGGCTGACGCTGCCGTTTTTCAGCTACGGCGGCACGTCGGTGATGACGCTCTTTGCAGCGATGGGCGTCGTGTCGGGAATCAAAAAACGATCGCGTCCGGAGTGGCTGATGAATTCATAAAAAGTACGATCGTTTGGAAATCCATTCCACCGGTATATTACGCCCGGATTCGCAGACAATACAAAACAGGTATCCCAATGAAATTTATTCGACAAGGAGGGACCTGTTTTGGACCGTACAAGGCAAAAAATGTGGGGAGCACTGCCGTTTGTTGCGGCAATGCTGCTCACCACGCTTATCCCGCTGAACGCCTCGGCGTTTTTCGGAAACAAAAAAGAAGAGACACAGACGCCTGCGCCCGGTGTGCCCATCGCACAGGATCTGGAGGTGCGCGCCTATCGCGGCGTACCGTATACCGGAGCGCTCAAGGCGTTGGACGACGCAGACGGTGCGCTGACTTTTACCGTGGTGGAGGCGCCACAAAAGGGTGCGCTGGAGATCGGAGAGGACGGGGTTTTCGTCTACACGCCGGATAAGAACAAGGCGGGCAGCGACCGCTTTACCTTTACCGCGGCGGACGGCGACGGCAACGTCAGCGCTCCGGCGACGGTGAAGATCCGAATCGCGCGCGTGGCGAGCGGCGTGGAATATGCCGACACCGAGGGCAAGGGCTGTGCGACCGCGGCGATCGATCTTGCCGAGCGGGGTGTTTTCGTCGGCGCGCAGGTAGGCGGGGATCGCTTCTTTGAACCGGAGCGCACCGTGACGCGCGGCGAATTTGTCGCCATGGCGATGACTGCGGCGGGCATTGCCCCGAGCGATGTGACGGTGACGGGCTTTTGCGACGACGATGCCATTCCAACCTGGGCAAAGGGCAGCGCCGCGGGCGCGCTGGCGGCGGGGGTCGTCTACGGCGCGCCGACGGCGGAAGGCGTTGCTTTCCGCGCGGACAGCGATGTGACGGTATCGGAGGCGGCGGCGATCCTCGACCGTGTGCTGCAGGTGACGGACGTCGACCTTGCGGACTTTGACGGCACGGAGCCGGTGTGGTATGCGCAGGCGGCGGCAAACCTCGCCTCCGTGGGCGTCGCGCCGGTGGGCGGCTATACGAGCGAGACGCTTCCACGCAGCCTGACGCGTGCAGAGGCGGCGGAACTGCTCAGCGCGGCGATGGCCTTGTCCGAGGCGCGTGAGGCACGCGAGAGCGTGTGGAGCCGGATCTTCTAAAAAAACAAAAAAACAGTGAAATTTGGACTTGATTTTTGAAAATGCTTGTGTTATTCTATCTACTGCCTTTGCGAAAGGGTAGTTTTGGATCAGAAAGAGGTGAACACGAGCAATGAAGGAAGGAATCCATCCCAATTATCAGCAGACTACGATCAAATGCGCCTGCGGTAATGTGATTG
>CACZPK010000004.1 GCA_902783035.1 Oscillospiraceae bacterium | reverse complement strand
GATGGGGCAGTGGATGATATTGGTCTTGTCGAGACGATACTCGACCTTACCGGCCTTGGACTCCTGCACCGCCTTGGCGACATCGGGGGTCACGGTACCGGCCTTCGGGGAGGGCATCAGGCCCTTCGGGCCGAGCACCTTACCGAGACGGCCAACCACGCCCATCATGTCGGGGGAGGCGATGACGACATCGAAATCGAACCAGTTTTCCTTCTGGATCTTCTCCACGAGATCCATCTCACCGACGTAATCCGCGCCGGCAGCCTTCGCGGCGTCCGCCTTGTCGCCCTTGGCGAAGACGAGCACGCGGGCGGTCTTGCCCGTGCCGTTCGGCAGAACAATGGCGCCGCGCACCTGCTGGTCGGCGTGACGGGAGTCAACGCCCAGCTTGACGTGCAGCTCGACGGTCTCGTCGAACTTGGCGGAAGCGGTCTTGCAGATCAGGCCAAAACCCTCTGCCGGCTCATACTGCGCGTTCTTGTCGATCTGCTTCGCAGCATCCTGATATTTCTTACCTCTAAACATTACCGCTTACCTCCTTACTCTTCCACCGTGACGCCCATGGAGCGCGCAGTGCCTGCGATCATGCTCATAGCAGCCTCAAGGCTGCTGGCATTGAGGTCGCGCATCTTCATCTCGGCGATCTTCTGGACAGAAGCCTTGGAGATCTTGGCAACCTTCTCCTTGTTGGGCGTGCCGGACGCCTTCTCGATGTTGCACTCCTTCTTGATGAGGACCGCAGCGGGGGGCGTCTTGGTGATAAAGCTGAAGGAACGGTCGGCATACACGGTGATGACCACGGGGATGATAAGACCCATGTCATTCTTCGTGCGCTCGTTGAATTCCTTCGTGAAAGCGGCGATATTGATACCGTGCTGACCCAGAGCCGGGCCAACGGGGGGAGCGGGCGTTGCCTTGCCCGCGGGAATCTGCAGTTTGACGTAACCGACTACTTTCTGTGCCATGACTGGCACCTCCTTTTATAGATGTGGTAACGGCAGGGCCGGTGCCATGCCGCCCTTGGCGAGATACCGTGCGTATCTCTCCCACGTTTTCCGCCGGAGCGGATCATCGCGTTTCGCGACAGTTGCGCTGTCAGTTGTCTACGACTTCCACCTGATCAAGCTCCAGCTCGACCGGCGTTTCGCGCCCGAACATGGACACGACCACGCAGACCTTGTTTTTCTCGGCGTCGATCTCGTCGACCGTTCCAATGAACGTCGCGAGCGGACCGTCGGTGATCTTGACCTGGTCGCCGACCTTGTAGAGCACGACGATCTCGTGCTTTTCCATACCGAGAGAAAGCACCTCCTCCTCGCTGAGGGGGATGGGGTTGTTGGCGGAACCGACAAAGCCGGTCACACCACGGATGTTGCGGATCAGATGCCAGGTGTCATCCGTCATGATCATCTTCACGAGGACATAGCCTGGGAAGACCTTGCGCTCGACCTGTTTCGAATCACCGGACTCGGTGATCTCGGTCACCGTCTCCATCGGGATCTGGATGTCCAGGATCTTGTCTTCCAGATGGCGGTTGGCGACAAACTTTTCAATCGCCTTTTTGACGGAATCCTCGTAAGCGGAGTAGGTATGCACGACATACCATTTTGCGCTCTCAGCCATGATAGACCCTTTCTCAGCCCGCGAGGCCGATCAGCAGATGCACTGCCGAAACGGCGGCATAGTCGAAGATCCAGATGCATGCACCCACGATCGCGGAGAACAGCAGCACGGTGCCGGTGTCCTTCATGGTCTTCTTCGGCGCAGGCCAGACGACCTTCTTCAGTTCGCTTTTCATCTCGCGGAACCAGCGGCCGCGATCCTTCTTTTCCTTCTTTTCTTCTGCCATGTTGTTACGACCTTTCGCTTACTTCGTTTCGCTGTGAACGGTGTGCTTTCTGCAGAAGGGACAATACTTGTTCAGCTCCAGCTTGTCCGGGGTATTTTTCTTGTTCTTCACCGTGTTGTAGTTTCTCTGCTTGCACTCGTTGCATCTCAGAGTGACCTTCACGCGCATATGCGGCACCTCCTTATTTGACTGCCTCCCTGCTTGAATTGAAGAGCGGATTCCTTTGCGCATGAAAAGCGAAAAATGCGCACAAAAAGAAAGCCCTCTTTCACAGGTAATCGGTACTATAACACACCGTTCCCGAAAGGTCAAGGCTTTTTTGCTTTTTTTCTTATTTTTTTGCAAGAGCAAAGCGACCCGTCCTCGGGCCGCTTTGTTTTGCTGTCATGGTATTGCGCCGAAACGCTCCAGCGCGTTGCGCGCTGCCATCTGCTCGGCTTCCTTCTTGCTGTGTCCGCTGCCGGAGCCGACCGTTTCCCCGCCAAGCTGCACCGCGACGGTAAAGGTCTTGGCGTGGTCGGGACCCGCTTCGCCGGTGAGCCGGTAGGAGAGCGTCTGCCCGGGCTTGCGCTGCACATACTCCTGCATCGCGGTCTTATAGTCCCGGCGCTGCGCCGCGGCGCGCGTTTCACGCGCGTCGTCAAGCAGGACGCGGTGGATCAGCGCACCCGCCGCCTCAATGCCGCCGTCCAGATAAACTGCTGCGATGACCGCTTCGGTGGCGTCGGCGAGGATGGACGCGCGCTCGCGCCCGCCGCCCACTTCTTCGCCGTGGCCGAGACAGAGGTACTGTCCAAGGCCCAGACGCTGCGCGATCTCGTGCAGGCTCTCCTCACACACAAGCTGGGCGCGCACCCGCGTCAACTCGCCCTCCGGCGCATCGGGGTGCTGACGGAAGAGAAATTCCGCGGTTACAAAACCGAGCACGCTGTCGCCCAGAAATTCCAGCCGCTCGTTGCTCACCGCGTTTTCGCCGCGGTGCTCATTGGCATAGGAACTGTGCCGCAGCGCTTCGCGCAGCAGCGCCTGATCCTTGAAATGGTATCCCAGCGCGTCCTCCAGCGCCCGCATATGTTTCCGCCCCCTTGCACATATAACACAGACGCCCCGCTCACGCGGGGCATCCGCTTTACTTTTACGAATTGAATTTACTGCTTAAATATTTGACGCAATCGCCGACCGTTTTGAGCTGGGCGAGGTCGTCCTCCTGAATCTCGTCGAGGTCGAATTCCTCTTCCATTGCCATTACCAGCTCTACCAGATCGACCGAGTCTGCGCCGAGATCATCGGTAAACGAGCTGGACATCGTGATCTCATCTGCGCTGATTGCAAACTGCTCGGCAATCAGGCTTTGCAGCGTATTGAAAATCTCTTCCGGGGTCATGGTTGTTCCTCCTGACAGGATTTGGGAACCGCGGTTCCTCTGATATGCTAAAATGGTACAACAAAGAAAATGACGTGTCAATAGGCTTTTGGGAAAAAGAGGCACAGAAGTTGTCAAAGTCTTTCCAGCCGCATTTTGTCGATATCGCGCGCGATGTCCTCCGCAATGCCGCTGCGGGCAACCTCCACCGCCTGACGCACTGCGTTGCAGAATGCCACGTCGTTGGATGAGCCGTGCGCCTTGACCACGGGCTTCGAGATGCCGAGCAGCGCCGTGCCGCCGACCTCGTTGGGATCGAGCGTCCGCTTGAACGTGCGCAGCCCGTCCCTGAGCAGCAGCGCCGCCAGTTTTGCGCCCGCGCTTTGCATCAGCATGTCCTTGAGCATGCCGCCCATCATCTTGCCTGCACCCTCCACGGATTTGAGCATGATGTTGCCGGAAAAGCCGTCCGCTACGATCACGTCGCATTGCCCCAGCAGGGCCTCCTTGGCCTCCACGTTGCCCGTGAAGTTCAAGTCGCCGCGCGCATGCGCCTCAAGCAGCTTCTGGTGCGTTTCACGGCGCAGGGTGTCGCCCTTTTCCGCCTCTGCGCCGATGTTCAGCAAACCGACGCGCGGTTTTGCGATGCCCAGCACCTTGGACGCATAATAGCTGCCGAGATACGCGAACTGCAGCAGGTATTCCGCCGTACATTCCGCATTCGCGCCGCAGTCCAGCAGCACCGCACGCCCCGTTGCGGTGGGGATCGTCGGCGCCAGCGCCGCGCGGCGCAGGCCGCGGATGCGTTTGACCACCAGCGTTGCGCCGGCAAGCAGCGCGCCGGTGCTGCCGGCGGAGACGAAACCGTCCGCCTCGTCGTTCTTGACCATGTTCAACCCGACCGTCAGCGACGAATCAGGCTTTTTCTTGAACGCCGTCGCGGGATCGTCCGCGATCTCCACGACCTCCGATGCGCTGCGGATGGTGACACCGTCCGGCAGCGCCGTCCGGCCCGCCTCGTGCAGCGCGTTCATAATGTCCGCTTCGCGGCCGACGAGGACAAGCTCCACATCCCCCATGCGTTCGCGCGCAAGCAGCGCGCCCCTGACAGGGGCGGAGGGCGCGAAATCGCCGCCCATGGCGTCAATGGCAATTTTCATGGCGTTTTCTCCTTCGTCATCCTGTGATGTCGCTGAGCACCTCGCCGCGCAGCGCGTCGATGATTTCCAGCGAGCGTTTCGACAGCTCCGCGTTTTTGTTGCGCTTGCCGCGGACGCGGTAGCCCAGCGGCGGGATAATGCCAAAGTTGATGTTCATCGGCTGGAAGTCTGCTACGCCCCGGTTGCTGATATACAGCGCCAACGCGCCCACGGCAGTTTCCTGCGGAAAGTCCACGGGCGCCTTGCCCGCGAGCCGCCGCGCCAGCTCCACGCCAACCAGAAAACCCGACGCCGCCGATTCCACATAGCCCTCCACGCCGGTCATCTGCCCGGCGAAGGCGATGCGCGGATCGGCCGTGAGGCGGTAATAACGGTCGAGCAGGCGCGGGGAATCCAGATATGTATTGCGGTGCATGACGCCGTAGCGTACAAATTCCGCGTCATGCAGCGCAGGGATCATCGAAAAGACGCGCTTTTGCTCAGGGAAACGCAGATGCGTCTGGAACCCGACGAGGTTATAGACGCTGCCGTCTGCGTTGTCGCGGCGCAGCTGCACCACGGCATAGGGTTCGCGCCCCGTTTTGGGGTCCTTCAGGCCGCGCGGCTTGAGCGGACCGTAGCGCAATGTGTCGCGTCCGCGGCGCGCCATGACCTCCACGGGCATGCAGCCCTCAAAAACATTCTTGTCCTCAAATCCGTGGACGGGAGCCTCCTCCGCGGTCGTCAGCGCTTCCCAGAAGGCGGCGTACTCCGCTTCGGTCATCGGGCAGTTTACATAATCTGCCGTTCCGCGGTCGTAACGCGAGGCAAACCAGGCGCTTTCCATGTCAACGCTCTCGAAGGTCACAAGCGGTGCGGCGGCATCGAAAAAGTGGAGCGTGTTGCCCTGCTCGTCTCCGCCGCCGATCTTGCGCACGATGGCGTCCGCCATCACGTCGCTGGTCAGCGGACCGGTGGCGACGACCACATTGCCGTCTGCGGGAAAATCCGTGACTTCGCCGTCGACGACGGTGATCTGCGGATGGCTGCGCACGCGCTCGGTCACGAGGCGCGCGAAACCGTGACGGTCGACGGCGAGCGCGCCGCCCGCCTCAACGCGCGTTTCATCTGCGCACGAGAGGATCAGGGAATCGAGACGGCGCATTTCCTCCTTGAGCAGTCCCACGGCGTTCTCCAATTGATCGGAGCGCAGGGAGTTGGAGCAGACCAGCTCCGCAAAATCATCGGTATGGTGCGCGGGGGTGCGCTTGTGCGGTTTCATCTCCCGCAGCGTCACGCGGACGCCGCGGCGCGCAAGCTGCCAGGCGCATTCGCTGCCGGCAAGCCCTGCGCCGATCACGGTTACTTCATCGTTCATTTCTCGTCGTCAAAATCATCGGCGCTGACGGCGACGGCCTTTACCGCCGTTTTCTTCGCCGGAGCCTTTTTGGTGGTTTTCTTCGCGGCGGCGGATTTTGCCGCGGGCTTTTTCACGGCGGCCTTCTTGGCGGCCGTCGCCTTGGAGGCTTTCTTGGCGGCCGTCGCCTTGGAGGCTTTCTTTGCCGCGGGCTTTTTCTCTGCGTTGTCCTCCGCCGCCGGAGCGTCAGAAGAGACGGTTTTCTTGACGTAGCCGCGCTTTTCCTCCGGTACAAAGTTTGCACAGGCGGGGTTGATGCAGTACGGACGTTTGTAGCCCTTGCCGGACTTTTTGAACATCGTGTGGCCGCAGGACGGGCAATCGTCCTTCACCGGCACGTCGAAGGTCGTGAAGTCGCATGCCTTGCTCTCGTCGCGGCTGCCGCGGAATTCGCAGGCATAGTAGGTGTACTGCTTGTTTGTTTTCTTGCTGATGCCGGTGCGCTTCATCAGCCGCCCGCCGCACTGGGGGCAGCGGCCCGGCATTTCAATGACCAGCGGTTTGGTGAAGGTGCACTCGGGATAACCGGGGCAGGCGAGGAAACGCCCGAAACGTCCGGACTTGACGACCATATTGCGGCCGCAAATATCGCATTTCTCCTCGCTGACCTCGTCGGGTACCTTGAGGTGCTGGCCCTCCAGCGCTTCCTCGGCACGCTTGAGCTCGGCGGAAAAATCGCCGTAAAAATCGCGCAGGATGCTCTTCCACGCGGTTTTCCCCTCTTCGACGGCGTCCAGTGTCTCTTCCATGCGGGCGGTGAACTTTGTGTCCACGATGTCGGGAAACTTGTCTTCCATCAGTTCCGTCACGACCGTGCCCAGCGGCGTCGGACGCAGATACTTGCCTTCCTTGACGACATATTCACGGTCGAGGATGGTCGAGACCGTCGGCGCGTAGGTGGACGGACGGCCGATGCCGTTTTGCTCCATCGCGCGGATGAGCGTCGCGTCTGTGTAGCGCATGGGCGGCTGGGTGAAGTGCTGCTCGGGGGAGAAGCTGTCCGCCGTGAGCGCCTGTCCCTCCGTGAGCGGCGGCAGCTTGGTGGACTTTTCCTCCTTGTCGTCGTCGCGCGATTCCTCATAGAGCGCGGTGTAGCCGGCGAACTTGAGGTTGCTGGCGCTGGCGCGGAACTCATGCGCGTTGGCGGTGATCTCAACGCTGACGCTGTCGTATACGGCGTTGGCCATCTGGCTGGCAAGGAAACGGCTCCAGATCAGGCGGTAGAGCCGGTACTGCTCGCCCGTCAGATCGCCCTTGACACGTTCGGGCGTCAGCTCGACGCTGGACGGGCGGATCGCCTCGTGTGCGTCCTGCGCTCCGGCCTTGGCACGGAAACGGCGCGTTGTGCCGGGGTAGTAATCCGTGCCGTAGCGGCCGAGGATAAAGGTCTTGGCTGCGGCAAGCGCCTCTTCGGAGATGCGCAGCGAATCGGTACGCATGTAAGTGATCAGACCCACGGTGCCCTCGCCCTCGATGTCTACGCCTTCATAGAGCTGCTGGGCGATCGCCATGGTGCGTCGCGGGGTCATGTTCAGCTTGCGCGATGCCTCCTGCTGAAGCGTGGAGGTGGTGAACGGCGGGGAAGGGGAGCGCTGCTTGTCGGCGCGCTTGATCGCCTTGACCGTAAACACGGCGCTTTTGACGTCTTCAATGATCGCGTCCACCGCCGCCTGAGAATCCGGTTCCGCCTTTTTGCCGTCCTTGCCGTAATAATGCGCGATGAACGGCTTGCTGCTAGGCTGATCGCGCAGCGCGGCGTCCAGCGTCCAGTATTCCTCGGGCTGGAAAGCGGCAATTTCCTTTTCGCGGTCGTCCACCATGCGCATGGCGACGGACTGCACGCGTCCCGCGGAAAGGCCGCGGCGCACTTTTTTCCACAGCAGCGGGGAAAGCTCATAGCCCACAATGCGGTCAAGGATGCGGCGCGCCTGCTGCGCGTCCACCAGATCCTGATCGATGGCGCGCGGCTCGCGGATGCTCTCGCTGACGACCTTCTTGGTGATCTCGTTGAAGGTCACGCGCTTGGCCTTCTTGTCGTCCAGATCCAGCAGTGCCTTGAGGTGCCAGGAAATCGCTTCGCCCTCGCGGTCCGGGTCGGTTGCGAGATAGACAACGTCGCTCTCCTTCGCGCTGGCCTTCAGCTCCTTGATGAGCGCCTCCTTGCCCTTGATGGGCTTGTAGTCCGGCTCAAAATCGTTTTCGATGTCGACGCCGAGCTTGCTTTTGGGCAGGTCGCGCAGGTGGCCCATGCTTGCCGTCACGGTATAGTCCTTGCCCAGATATTTGCCGATGGTCTTTGCCTTCGCCGGGGATTCGACGATGACCAGGTTCTTCTTTGCCATAGTCCAGATACTCCTACTCTTCGATCAATTCAACCTGTATGGAAAAGCGCTTGCCGCTGCTCTCTGCGACATAGCCCTCAATTTGCAGCACCGTCAGCGCCGACAGCACGCGCCGGGTCGGCAGCTCCACCGCCTCGATCAGATCGTCGACCTGCATTTCGCCGTCGCGAAGCCGACGCAGGATGCAAAGCTGGTCGTCCGTCAGCCCTGCCGTGCGCAGATCCAGCGAGGGGTGCTTTTTCGGCGCGGCCTCTTTTTCGGCTGCCTGCTCCTGCCTTGCCTGATAACCGAACGTGCGCGGCAGCTCCGCGTGCCCGTGGTGCAGTTTATGCGGATAGCGCGCCTCATACTCCCACAGAACGTCGTCCGCGCTCATTGCCAGCGCCGCCGCGCCATCCGCGATCAGCCGGTTGCAGCCGCGGCTTTGCGGCGCGTTGATCGGCCCGGGGACGGCGAATACGTCACGGCCCTGCTCCAGAGCGGTATGCGCGGTGATGAGCGCGCCGCTGCGCTCCGGCGCCTCCACCACGACTGTGGCCAGGCACAGGCCGCTGATGATGCGGTTGCGTACCGGAAAGTGCGCGCCAACGGCGGGTGTGCCCGGCGGGTATTCGGACACCAGTGCGCCGGAAACGGCAATGTCCTCATACAGCCAGCGGTTTTCCTGCGGATATACCACGTCGATTCCGCAGCCGAGCACGGCGACCGTCTTCGCACCGGCGCGCAGCGCGCCGCGATGGGCAGCAGAGTCGATACCGCTTGCCGCGCCGGAGACGATCAGCGCACCTTGTTTTGCCATCGCGCAGGAGAGTGACTCAGCGGTCTCCAGCCCGTATGGCGTTGCGTCCCGCGTACCGACCATGGCGATGGCTGCCTCCTCGTCGATGGCGCTCAGCCGGCCGCGGACATACAGCAGGAACGGCGGTTCAAAAATATTGCGCAGGCGCACGGGGTAATCCGCGTCTTGCATGGTCAGAAGGCGAAGCCCCAGACGCTCGCAATCGCCGAGGATGCGGTCCGCGCCCTCGGTGCTCTTGTCGGCCAGCGTGGCCACCAGCTTCGGCGTCATGCCCTCCGTGAGCAGATAGTCCGCCTCCTCAGCGTACCAGATATCCTCCGGCGAGCCGAAACTGTCGAGCAGACGGAGCTTCAAACGTGTCGGGAGGCCTTTTTGCTCACTCAGCCAGATCCAGTATTTGGTTCCGCCCATGTTTCAGCCCTCCGTTCAGCGGCGATACATCTCCCAAAGCGCTATCGACGCGGCAATTGCGGCGTTGAGCGATTCGCACCGTTCACTCATCGGGATGCGGATCGTCCGGTCGCACATGTCCAGCAATGCTTTGCTCAGCCCGCGGCCTTCGCTGCCGATGGCAACGGCGGCGCGGGAAAGGTCGGCCTGCGGCAGCGGCACGGTATCGCCGCGCAGAGCCGCGCCGTAAAGCGGAATTCCGCTTGCGTGCAGCAATGACACAAGCGCCTCCGCCGTACAGCTCCATACCCTTGTGCGGAAAACCGCGCCCATTGTGGCGCGCACGGTCTTGGGATTATAGAGGTCGGCGCAGGCGTTGACCAAAAAAACGCCCGCACAGTCAAATGCGTCTGCCGTGCGCAGGATCGTGCCGACGTTGCCGGGGTCCTGTACGCCGTCGAGAACGAGCCATCGTCCGCCCTCCAACCGATCGGGAAGGGCGGGGCGTTCCAGCGCCGCGGTAAACAGCGCACCCTGCGGCGTCTCCGCCGGACTGACCGAGCGCATCAGCTCCGCGCTTACGCGCACCGCACGCACACCCTCCGGCAGCGCCGGCAGCGCAACGTCCTCGGACACGACGACGGTTTTGAGCGGCGCGTGCCACCGGATCGCTTCATCGAGCAGCTTGATCCCGTCGCCGAGGTATTCACACTGTTCATCGCGGTAGGCGCGGGAAGAGGCGAGCTTGCGCAGATGCGTCAGCAATGCGTTGTGGCGGCTGGTGATGGTCTCGACCGTCATGGCTCCCCTCCCCGGTATACATTAAAAATACAAGTGCCTTGAGCAAAGAGACAATAGCACAAGACTTTTTCAAATGCAAGCATAAAATATGAAGAAAAGGAAAAGGCGGGTCGTTTTGACCCGCCTTTTTGTGCGCTCATCAGATCATATTCAGGACCAGCGTCAGAACGATAAACACCGCACCGACCCATTTGGTCGCACGCGCAAGCTTTGCGTCGACGGACTTCGCCTTGTTCTTGGCCATAAAACTGTCTGCCACGCCGCCGATCGCGCCGGACAGACCGGCGGACTTGCCGGACTGGATCAGCACGACCGCAATCACAAACAGGCCGCACAGCACTTGCAGGATCATCACAAACGTATACATGGTATTCTTGCCTCCGTTATTTCGTCATGCGGGTATGCCACCCGCATTTTTCAATCGCGGTTGACAGTCTACCACACCTTTTGCGCAAATGCAAGAGTTTTTTTAGCCTTCCTCGGGAGTTTCTCCGGCCTCGTCCGCCTCGGGCGCCTCGGCAGGGGACTCCGCATCGTCTTCTGCAGCTTCACCGCGCGCCTTCAGCTCCGCGATCTTCGCCTCGGAGGCGCGAATGGCCGCGATAACGTCCGCGACCGCCTCGGGCGCATCGTCGCCGCAGTTGGCGGCGTACCATTCGCCCAGTGCCTGATAACTCTTTTCCAGATTGCGCTTTTCCGTCAGGAGGGCGACACCCGTTTTGGCACTGTCCACCAGCGCGCTTGCCTTGGCGCCTGCGTAATCGAGCAGCGCGCCCGCCTTCTCACCGGCATAACCCCGGAAAGATTCTGCCTTTACACCGGCGTATCCCATGAACTCTTCGGCCTTTTCCCCGGCGACAGCCGCAGCTTCCTGCGCCTTTTCCGTCGCCGTATAGGCGGCACTTTGCGCCTTGCGCTTCATTTCTTCCATGCTTGGCATAACGATACTCCTTTCGATATTCCCTTCGGTTTTTTGCCCGGGCGGAGGCGCGGCAAACGGCGTATTCCGCCCGCAGCAGCTTTGACTACCTTGTATTTGCGCTGTACTCTTGCGGCGGCCGGACAGTTTCGGCGAGGTATCAAACGATCTTTTTATCGAATTGCCCCTGTTCAATGTCCGCAAGCTGTGCTATGATGATGCAGATATCGGCGCACGACACACCGCTGCGCGATATGCAGATGGACCTCTGCAACGACCGCTTGCGGTTATTATAGCACAGGCGCGCAGCGCCGTTGTGCTATATGCAGTTGAATCAATATAATAACCGCTTGCGGTTATTAT
>CACZPK010000003.1 GCA_902783035.1 Oscillospiraceae bacterium | reverse complement strand
GGCGGACCTTGACCAGGCCGACCTTCTCGCCGTTCTTGTTGAGGTAATCGATGACTTCCTCGGCCACGTCGCAGATGGAGCCCATCGCGATGATGACGCGGTCGGCATCGGGCGCACCGTAGTAGTTGAACAGCTTGTAGTCGGTGCCGAGCTTCTCGTTGATCTTGCCCATGTACTTCTCAACGACCTCGGGCAGCGCATCATAGAACTTGTTGCACGCCTCGCGGTGCTGGAAGAAGGTATCGCCGTTCTCGTGGGAGCCGCGCATATGCGGATCATTGGGGTTGAGGGCATGCTCACGGAACGCCTTGACAGCCTCCATGTCGCACATATCGGCGAGATCCTTGTAATCCCAGACGGCGATCTTCTGGATTTCGTGGGAAGTACGGAAACCGTCGAAGAAGTTGATGAACGGCACCTTGCCGCTCAGTGCGGCGAGATGGGCCACCGGGGAAAGGTCCATGACCTCCTGTACGTTGCCCTCGCACAGCATGGCAAAACCGGTCTGACGACATGCCATCACGTCGCTGTGGTCACCGAAGATGTTCAGTGCGTGCGTGGAAACGGTACGCGCGGAAACGTGGAAAACGCTGGGCAGCTGCTCCGCCGCGATCTTATACATGTTCGGGATCATCAGTAGCAAACCCTGGGACGCCGTGTAGGTCGTCGTCAGCGCGCCGGCGCCGAGAGAACCATGCACCGCACCGGCTGCGCCGGCCTCGGACTGCATCTCGACAACCTTTACCTGCGTGCCGAAGATGTTCTTCAGGCCGTTTGCCGACCACTGGTCGACCAGATCTGCCATCGGGGACGACGGGGTGATCGGGTAGATCGCCGCAACCTCGCTAAACGCATAGCTAACGTGCGCGGCAGCGTTGTTGCCGTCCATGGACTTCATTTTTCTTGCCATGTCAATGAAACCTCCTGTTTGTTTTACCGCCCCCCGGCGGTATTCGGTACAAATGTTGCGCGGATCCCGCGCATGACATAACATGTATAATATAACACAATCCGTTGCCCGTGTAAACGGCGGAATACTGTTTTTTCCTACAAAATTTGCATGATTTGATTCGTTTTTGCTGTCATGCTGTGCTGTTTTGAAATATTTGTGTCTTTTTGTGCTTTTGGGATTTCCTTCCCCGCCCCTTTATGATAGAATGTGTTGCTGTATAAGATGCAAAAGGAGGCGGAAACGTGGTCACGACGATCCGGTCGCTGGGCCTGCGCGGCGTCGCGGGTTATGAGGTGTCGGTGGAGTGTTTTCTCTCCGGCGGTCTGCCCGCGTTCGACGTGGTCGGTCTGGGCGACGCGGCGGTAAAGGAAGCACGGGAGCGTGTGCGTGCGGCGGTAAAGAACTGCGGCGCAAAGTTCCCCGTCTCCCGTATAACGGTCAACCTTGCCCCGGCGGGTTTGCGCAAAGAGGGTACGGTCTACGACCTGCCGATCCTGCTGGGCATCCTGCGCTGCGCGGAGGAGCTGCCCGAGCTTCCGGAGGATGCCGCATTTGTCGGTGAGCTGTCCCTCACCGGCAAGCTGCGCGGCGTGAACGGCATTCTGCCCATGGCAATGTCGGCCGCGCGTGCGGGGATCAAATCCCTCTATGTGCCCGCGGTCAATGCGGCGGAGGCAACGCTGGCAGACGGATTGACGATTTATCCCGTTCCGGATGTGGCATCTCTGGTCGCGCACCTCAAGGGTGAAACGCCCCTCTCTCCCGCGCAGAAGTGGGAAGAACCGGGTGAGCGCGCTCCCGGGCCTGACTTCTCTGACGTCATGGGACAGGAAAACGTCAAGCGTGCGCTGGAGATTGCCGCCGCAGGCGGACACAACCTGCTGATGATCGGTTCTCCCGGCGCAGGCAAGTCCATGCTGGCGCGGCGCCTACCCTCGATCCTGCCGGATATGACGCGCCGCGAGGCGTTGGAGGCAACCGAAATCTGGTCCGTGGCCGGCCTGACGGATTCGGACAACCCGCTGCTTGTCCTGCGCCCGTTCCGCGCGCCGCATCACACGCTCTCTTCCGTGGCTATGACGGGCGGCGGAAGTTTTCCGCGGCCGGGTGAGATATCGCTCGCCCACAACGGCGTGCTGTTTCTCGACGAGCTGCCGGAGTTCCCGCGCGATGTGCTGGAGGCGCTGCGCGCACCCATCGAGGACGGCGAGGTAACGATCACGCGCGCAGCGGGTACGGTCACGCTGCCGAGCCGTTTCATGCTCGTCGGCGCGATGAACCCCTGCCGCTGCGGCTGGTACGGGCATCCTTCCGGTCGCTGTACCTGCACGGAAACACAGGTGCGCAAATACGCCGAGCGCATCAGCGGACCCATGCTCGACCGCATGGATATCCATGTCAACGTACCCAGCGTGGAATATGAGGCGATGCGCCGCCGCGAGAGCGCGGAGTGCAGCGCCGACATACGCGCGCGCGTCAACGCGGCGCGTGAGATCCAAAAGGCACGTTTTGCGGGTACCGAGGTGCGTTGCAACGCGCAGATGGAACCTGCGATGGTGGGCCAATACTGCAAGCTGGACGCGGCGGGCGAAAAACTGCTCAAAAACGCGTTTGAGCGTCTCGGTCTGACGGCACGCAGCCATGACCGGCTGCTGCGCGTGGCGCGTACGATCGCCGATCTGGAGGGAACGGCGGACATTGAGGCGCCGCATCTCGCGGAAGCGATACAATACCGGAACACGGATATTTTGAAAGGGAACTGATCCATGGAAATGATACTCTGCAAGCTCGGCGAGGTGATTCTCAAGGGGCTGAATCGCCGCAGCTTTGAGGATAAGCTGATCTCCAATCTTCGCCGCCGCGTCTCAAAAAGCGGCAATTTCCGCATATATTCCAAACAATCCACCATCTATGTCGAGCCGGTCAGCGACGACTGTGATCTGGACGCCGCCTTTGCCGCATGCCGTCAGGTCTTCGGTGTCATTGCGGTCTCCCGCGCGCTTCCCTGTGCAAAGGATGTGCAGGCGATTCTTGCCACGGCAAAAACCTATTTGCACGACGAATTATCCACAGCGAAGTCCTTTAAGGTGGAAAGCAAACGCGCCGACAAGAGTTTTCCGCTCACGTCCATCCAGCTCTCCCAGCAGGTCGGCGGCGCGCTGCATCAGGCCTTCCCCAATCTGGAGGTCAATGTCCATGACCCGGAGTTGACTGTATTTTTGGAGGTCCGCGACGACGCTGCATTCGTCCACGGCCCTGCCGTTCCTGGCGCCGGCGGGCTGCCGCTCGGCATGGGCGGTACGGCGGTGACGCTGCTTTCCGGCGGCATTGACTCGCCCGTTTCGTCGTGGATGATGGCAAAGCGCGGCGTAACGCTCGAACCCGTCCACTTCTTCTCCCCGCCCTACACGTCCGAGGCGGCAAAGGACAAGGTGATGCAGCTCGCCCGGGAACTGACGCCGTGGTGTGGCCGGATGCGCCTGCAAATCGTGCCGTTTACAGAGATCCAGGAGGAGATCCGTCGCAAGGTACCGGAGGATTTCTTCACTTTGGTCATGCGGCGGTTCATGATGCGCCTCGCGGAGCGCTGCGCAGAGGAGATTCGCGCCAAATCCATCATCACGGGCGAGTGCCTCGGTCAGGTTGCAAGCCAGACGATGGAGGCACTGCGCTGCACGGAGGACGTTGTATCCCTGCCCGTACTGCGCCCGCTCATCGGTATGGACAAGGAAGAAATTGTGCGTATATCGCGGAAAATCGGCACGTTTGATACCTCGATCCTGCCCTATGAGGATTGCTGCACGGTCTTCACACCGCGTCATCCCAAGACCAAACCCCATCTCGACGAGGTAAGGGAAGTCGAGGCGGCGCTGGACGTTGAAGCGCTTTGCAATCGTGCGATGGATGGCCGCGAATTTGTGCGCATTAAATTGTAAAATCATATAAATTATTAAAAAGTGGGAGGATATATCATGAAAAAGGTAATGTTTATCATGTCCAGCACACTGCTCGGCATCGCGACGGCGAATTTTGTCATTGCGCTGCTGGCACTGATCCGGAAGGATGCGTAACGACGAGAAAGGCGGTTTTTCATCATGGCACATACCGCGGAGCTGATTGCCGTCGGGACGGAAATCCTGCTCGGCAACATTTCCAACACGGATGCCCAAATGCTCTCTGAACGGCTGGCGGAGCTGGGCATCGACGTTCTCTACCACACGGTCGTGGGCGACAATCCGCGCCGGCTGCGGGAGGCGCTGGAGCTGGCACGCACGCGGGTGGACATCATCATCACCACCGGCGGGCTGGGGCCGACCTATGACGATCTGACGAAGCAGACTATTTGCGAAACGTTCGGCCGCCGCAATGTGCTGCACCCGGATCTGGAGGTATGGCTGCGGGGCGTATTTGCCCAGCGCGGACGCCCCATGACCGCCAACAATCTCGCTCAGGCGTATTTGCCCGAAAACTGCACCGTCTTTCAAAACCACAACGGCACCGCGCCCGGCTGTGCTTTCTGTGAAGACGGGGTCCATGTCCTCATGCTGCCCGGCCCGCCACATGAGTGCGCACTGATGTTCGAGACGGGCGCTGAGCAATATTTGCGGAACTTGTCACACGACGTGATCCGTTCGCACACACTGCGGATTTACGGTAAAGGTGAAAGCGACGTGGAGATGCTGTTGCGCACACGCATCGAAAAGATGTCCAATCCCAGTGTCGCTCCCTATGCCAAGCCGGACGAATGTATGCTCCGCGTCACAGCAAAGGCAGGCAGCGATTCTGAGGCAGAAGCAATGCTCCGCCCCGCCGTAGACGAAGTCATGGCCATCGTGGGCGAATGGGTCTACGGCATTGACGTAGAGAATCTGGAGTCTGTCTGCGTGACGCTTTTGAAGGAGCGCGGCGCAACGCTTGCCGTGGCGGAAAGCTGCACGGGCGGTCTTCTTGCCAAGCGTGTGACCGACGTACCGGGCGCCAGCGCGGCATTTGTCGGCGGCGTGGTAAGCTACACAAACGGCGTAAAGAATCAAGTGCTGCATGTGCCGCAGGCGCTGCTTGACGAGCACGGCGCGGTATCGGAGCCGGTCGCGGTTGCAATGGCGGAGGGCGTGCGGGCCTTGACGGGCTCCGATTATGCCTTGTCTGTTACCGGTGTTGCGGGGCCGGACAAGGACGATCGCGGCAATGACGTCGGTCTGGTTTATATCGCTCTTGCCGCGCCGAACGGTACGGTCAGCAAAGAGTGCCGTTTCGGCAAACGCACACGTGAGCATATCCGCCAGCAGGCGGCCAACACCGCTTTTGACATGTTGCGGCGCAATCTGCAGGCGCTGTCCTGACGGCTTTAGCAAGAAAAAAACGACGGCTTGCGCCGTCGTTTTTTCTTGTTCTGTTATTCTTCGCCCTGTTGAACCTTCTTGTTGCGGTCGTAGGCAACCACCACACGACGGTTCGGCTCCGTGCCAATGGAGAAGGTCGAAACATCTTTCTCGTTTTGCAGCGCTGTATGGATAACATGGCGTTCATAGGCATTCATCGGTTCAAGCGTCACATTTTTATGATACTTGACAACCTTTGCCGCCACCTTCTCCGCCAGGCGCTCCAGGCTCTGCTCGCGCTTTTCGCGATAGTTCTCGGCGTCGATCTGGATACGTGCGCGGTTCTTATCGCCGCTGCGGTTCACCGCATAGCTGGTGAGCTGCTGCATCGCATCAAGTGTTTCGCCGCGGCGTCCAATCAGCGCGCCGAGTTTTTCGCCTTCCAGAATGACCTTATAGCGGTTCTTCTCCACCTCATAGACCTTGACCGCCGCCGCGCTCTCCATGTGCTGCAGCAGGCCGGTGAGGAAGGTGCGGATCTGCTCGGACTTCTCATCGTGAACTTCCTCACCCAGATCCACCTTGGCAAAAATCCTGGGTTCGCGACGGGGTTTCTCTTCGCGCGGTTTCTTCTCACGCGGTTCGGCGCTCTTTTTCTCGCCGCCCTTGTTCTGGAAGACCTCCGGGGTGAATTCCTTCGGCAGTTCCGGCTTCGGCGCATTCTTTGCCTCTTCCGCTTTGCGCTCGCGCTCTGCTTTTGCGGCGGCCTCCTCAGCCTCACGCTCCTCCTTGGACTTGCGCTGTTCGGGGCGGAACGCGGTCTCCTGCTTGGGCTCGGGCTTGCCGTCGTCATAGCTCACGCGGACAACCGCCGGCGTGGCACCGATACCGAGAAAGCCTGCCTTTGCACGCTCAAGGATCTCCACCGAAACCTCGTCGCGGTCCTTTTCCAGCTGTGCAAGGCCCTTTTCGATGGCCTCCTCCTCGGTCTTGCCCGATATTTCAATATATTGCGTCATATTACCTTATTCTCCTTAAAACGTGTCACTCACCGTAGTGTTCGGGATCGTAAGAACGTCCGCGTGCGTAGGGACGTTCGCCGATGCGGCCCGCTTCGTTTGTGGAGTTGCCCTTCTTTTCAGGCTTTTTCTCCTGCTGTTTCTTTGCCTGCTGTTTGTTCTTTCCCTGATTTGCCTGTTCCTGATACTGGCGCTGCTGCTCGCGTGCCGCCATCATTTTGGCAACGCGAGCCTCGCGCTTGGCCTTTTCCTTTTCGGTCTCCTCCTGCTCCATCCTTGTGAGGAAGAACTTGTTGAGGATCACGTCCTGGATGATCTGGAACGCACTGTTGGCAATCCAGTACACGCCCAGTGCCGCCGGCAGCGTAAAGCCGATCCACAGCGACATAAGCGGCATCATCAGCATCATGGTATGGGTTTGGCGCGCCGTGGCGTCATTGCTGTCGCTCTGGCTGTTGCCAGCCATAGCTACCTTGGACTGGTAAAAGCTCAGTGCTGCGGAAACAATCGGGATCAGCACAAGACCGATCACTGCCCAGCCGCCGGTAAAGACCTGTTTCCACACGTCGCCCGGCATGACCGTCAGGTCGAGACCGAGGAAACTGTAGTCCATGCGGATCAATCCGCTGATGCCGGAAAAGCTCTCAAAATGCTGGTTGATGAACTGTGCGAGCTGGATTTCCTCATAAAACGAGGCGTGGCCCGCAGTCTCCGACGCAACGTAACCCAGCCCCGAGGCGATCTCGCGCACGGACGCAACCGTGTCCGACGAGAGCAGCATAAAACGGCTGAGCGGCTGGCGGATGATGGAATACAGCGCAATGATGATGGGGAACGGCAGCAACGACCACAGGCAGCCGCTCATGGGGTTGATGCCCTCTTCGGCGTAAAGCAGCTGAAGCTCCTCATTCATCTTCTGTTGGTTGTTTGCGTACTTCTCCTGGATCTCCTTCATCTTGGGCTGGAACTTGTTCATGCGCAGCATGCTCTTCTTGCTCTTGAGCTGGAAGGGCAGC
>CACZPK010000002.1 GCA_902783035.1 Oscillospiraceae bacterium | reverse complement strand
GGGGGCGTGATGAGCCAGGATCAGATCGAGGCAATGATGGCCGGCATGGCAGGCGGCGGAGCCGCACCTGCACCCGCCCCCGAACCTGCGAGCAGCGGCGGGAAGATGAGCCAGGACGAGATCGAGAAGCTGATGGCCGGCATGGCAGGCGGCGGAGCCGCACCTGCACCCGAACCCGCGAGCAGCGGCGGGAAGATGAGCCAGGATGAGATCGAGAAGCTGATGTCCGGTATGGCGGGCGGCGGAGCCGCACCCGCACCGACACCGCCTCCCGCGCCGGCACCCGCACCCGCCCAGCAGGCGGCGCCCGGATATTACGGGATGCCGCCCGGATGGATGGAAATGCAGCAGCAGATGCAGCAGCAAATGCAAATGCAGATGCAGCAGATGCAGCAGCAAATGGCGGCTATGCAGCAGCAGAACATGCAGCAGATGCAGGCCATGCAGCAGGCAATGCAGCAAACTGCGGCAGCGGTTGCGAAACCGGACCCCAAGGTGGTGTCGGCAAAAGCACCCACAATGCCCACGCTGGCGGACGGCACAAAGCTGACGAAGGACGAGACGCAGAACCTTGATCTGATTATGGGAGTCTCACTGGAGATCGCCGTGGAGATCGGACGCACCCGAAAACGGGTGCAGGATATTCTGGCGCTCTCCAAGGGTTCGCTGGTCGTACTCGACAAGCTGGCGGGCGATCAGGTGGACGTCTACGTCAACGGGAAATGCATCGCACACGGCGACGTGGTCGTCATAGACGATAACTTCGGCATTCGCATCAGTGAAATCGTGCAGAAGCCGAGTCTCGATACACTCAACTAACCACATCCACAAATCAAGTTTATTGAATGAAAGGAAGAAATAACGATGGCAACGATTTTAACTGCTGACGACGCGGCCTTCATGAGAAAGGTTATCAAGGACACGCTGACGAAGAACGGCTTTACCGACGTGGTAGAGGCGGTCGACGGTGCGGACGCTGTGGCGAAGTATGACGAGTGCCATCCCGACCTCGTCATTCTCGACATCACCATGCCGAACATGGACGGCCTGGAGGCGCTTAAGGCGATCAAGGCGAAGAACCCTGCCGCCAACTGCGTCATGTGCTCCGCCATGGGCCAGGAAGCTATGGTTATCGACGCAATTCAGAACGGCGCGAAGGACTTCATCGTGAAACCGTTTAAGCCCGACCGTATCATGAAGACGGTGACGACGATCCTCGGCAACCCGTAATATGCCCGGGAGCAACTTTTGGTCGCTTCTCCTCGTCTTGCTCATCACGATCCTGATCCTCTATTTTGCCTATGTGGCGACGAGGTGGATCGGGACGCACGGCCTGCCCGGCGGCGCAGCACTGCCGGCGGGTGGGAGCGGCAAGCTGCGCATCCTGGCTCAACTGGGCGTGGGGCGCAACGAGCGGCTTGTGCTCGTGCGGATGGGCGAGCGGTGCTATCTGCTCGGCGTAACGGAGCATCAAATCACGCTGCTTCGGGAGCTGGACGACGGAGAAGCGGAACCATGGCTCGCGGAGAATACCGCGGCGCAGACGCCTTCCTTTATGGAGGTGCTGGGCGAGACTTTGCGGAAGAAGTGAGAAAGACGCCATGAATATGGACGGCCTCATCAATATAAACGGTGACAGCGTGCAGACGCTGGAGGTCATCTTCCTCACGACGATGATTATGCTCCTGCCATCGATCGTCGTCATGATGACGTCTTTCACCCGCTATATCATCTCATTTTCCTTCCTTCGCACCGCCATCGGCACGCAGCAGACGCCGCCGAACGTGGTACTTGTGGGCCTTGCGCTTTTCCTGACGCTGTTCACCATGTCTCCCGTGATCGACCAGATCACGGTGGATGCGTGGGAGCCGTACAAGGACGAGCGCATCACGCAGGAGGAATTCTTTGAGCGCGCGCAGATTCCGCTCAAACAGTTCATGGTGCGCAACACCGAGACTTCGTCGTTGCGGATGTACTGCAATCTGGCGAAGCAAGAGGTGCCGCAGAGCGTGGAGGAGGGCACGAACCTTCCGCTGCGCGTTGTGACGCCGGCGTTTGCCACCAGCGAGCTCAAGCGGGCGTTTGAGATCGGGCTGTTTCTTTACATCCCGTTTCTCCTGATCGACATCATTGTGTCTTCCACGCTGATGTCGATGGGCATGGTCATGTTGCCCCCCGCAATGATTTCCACACCGTTTAAGCTGCTCCTGTTTATTTCGATCAATGGCTGGGAGTTGTTGTTCTCTACGCTGATTCAGACGTTCAAATGATCCGTCCCGGAGGTGAAGCAACGCTATGGATGTCGAACAGATCATAGATGTGTTTCGCGACGGGCTCGGCGTTGCGATACGACTGGGTGCTCCCATTTTGCTCATCTGCATGTTCATCGGCGTGGTCGTAGCTATTTTGCAGGCGGTCACGCAGATCCACGAGCAATCCATCGGCTTTGTGATGAAGGTCGTGGCTGTGCTGATGCTCCTGTCTCTCGGCGGGGGCTGGATGATCGAGTCGCTGCAGGAGTATGCCTATTCGCTTTTTGAGCTGATGAAATAGGAGCGGCGGCAATGTTCAACTGGACAGCGTTTACGCTTCTTCTCTTCATCTTCATGCGCATGTCGGGCTTTGTGCTTTTCAGCCCGGTATTTTCGCGCAGCGGTATTCCCGGGATCTTTCGCGGCGGCTTCATCCTCCTTTTGAGCTGGATGGTTTACGGCGCGTACGGCGGGGGAACCGTTGCGATCCCGCAGACGCTGACAGAACTGATGGTCAGGCTCCTGATGGAGTTGGGGCTGGGATTTCTGTTTGGCGTCGTCATGCGGTTTTTCTTCTTCATCCCGGAACAGGCGGGCGAACTGGTCGACGCGCAGATGGGATTGAGCATGGCGAGGACCTATGATCCCACCACACAGACACAGACGACGGTGACGGCGAACCTGCTCAACACTCTGGCGATGCTGCTGTTCTTCGCGGCAAACGGACACATTACGCTGCTGCGGATTATGCTCACCTCAGCCGATATCGTACCCTTTGGGACGGCGATGCTGGGACGGCAGGCGGCGGAGCGTGTGGTGGAACTGTTTGCGGAGTGCGTGGTCCTGGCAATCAAGCTGGCGCTGCCGGTTCTCGGCGCGGAGATGCTGGGCCAGTTCGGCATGGGCGTTCTCATGAAGGCGATCCCGCAGATCAATGTGTTTACCATCAACATCGAATTGAAGGTGCTGATCGGCCTGTTTATGCTGTTGTTTCTCATTGCGCCGATGGGTCGTTTCCTCCTGGAAGCGGAGGCGCTGATGCTTGAGGAACTGCGCGGGCTGCTGACACTGGCGGTCAGTCCCGCGTCGTAGCGGCGCTCCGCGCAAAAGGGGGAAGTTGGCTTGGCGGAAGGCGAAAAAACCGAAAAAGCCACACCAAAAAAGCGACGGGACGAACGAAAAAAAGGCCATGTCTCCATGAGCAAGGACGTGGTTTCTGTCGCAACGCTGGTCGGCAGTACGCTGATGTTGCGATTGACCATGCGGCCGGCGCTGGAGCAGGCATCCCTGTTTATGCGCTACTGCATCACGCTGGCGAAGGATCGGACGATCATCCCCGTACCGAAGGAAATGATGGTGCAGGGAATGTTGCTATTCGCACGCTGTGCCGGCCCTCTGCTTGCCATGACGATCTTTCTCACGGTGGTCGCCACGATGGCACAGACGAGGATGCTGGTCTCCTTTGAGCTGATCAAGCCCAAATTCAGCAAGCTCAACCCGATCAGCGGGTTTAAAAACCTCTTTTCCCTCAAAAGCGTGGTTGAGACGTTGAAGAACCTGCTGAAGATATCCATTTTGTTCTACATCGTCTATACTTCCCTGCGCGAGATCATCATGGTGTCGGAACGTTACCTCCATGCGGACATCTACAGCTCGTGTGCGCATGTTCTTGACTCGATCTTCAAGATGCTCCTGAAGGTTATCCTCGGGTTTACCGTTTTGGCGGCCGCGGATTTCCTGTATCAGTTATGGGACTTCGAGCGGCAAATGAAGATGACCAAGCAGGAGGTCAAGGAGGAGTACAAGCAAACCGAAGGCGATCCCCAGATCAAGAGCCGCATCAAGCAGAAGCAGCGCGAAATGGCGCAGCAGCGCATGATGCAAAACGTGCCGGGCGCAGACGTCGTCGTCCGTAACCCGACACATGTGGCGGTGGCGCTGCGCTACCATCCCGGAGAGGATGCGGCGCCCATCGTGCTGGCGAAGGGGCTGGACTATCTGGCACTGCGCATCGTCAAGGTGGCGGAGGAACACAATATCGTCACCGTAGAAAACAAACCGCTTGCCCGCGCGCTTTATGCGCAGGCGGAGTTGGAGCGGATGATCCCGCCGGAGCTGTATGAAGCAGTGGCGGAGGTCATGGTTTACCTTTATAAAATGGACCGCATCCAGGCTCCCGCCGATATGGCGGAGGAGTTGCGGAATACATAAGAAAGCGCCGGCGCGCGGGCCGGGAAAGGACTGGGAATGAAGATCGGGCAGCTCTTGAAAAACAATGCGGTCACGCTGTTCGTGGTCGTCGTTGTGCTGTTCATGATTATCCCGATCCCGTCGGCCCTGCTCGATATCCTGCTGGTGCTCAACATCTCGCTTTCCATCATCATCCTCGTGATCACGATGAACATTCAGGAGGCGCTGGAGTTTTCCATCTTCCCGTCCCTGCTGCTCATTACGACGCTGTTCCGCCTCGGTATGAACATCTCTTCCACGCGCCTGATCCTGCGTGACGGCGCGACGGTGGGCGAAGCGGCGGCCGGACAGGTCATCGGCGCATTCAGTGAGCTGATCACCGCCGGCAACGTGGTCATCGGTTTCATCATCTTCATCATCATCGTGCTCGTTCAGCTCATCGTTATCACGAAGGGCACCGAGCGCGTGTCCGAGGTCGCCGCACGCTTTACGTTGGACGCTATGCCCGGTAAGCAGATGGCGATCGACGCAGACCTGAACTCCGGCATGATCGACGAGCAGACCGCCCGCCTGCGCCGCAGCAAGATCCAGCGCGAAGCGGATTTTTACGGCGCAATGGACGGTGCTACCAAGATCGTCAAGGGCGACTCGACCATGTCGATCATCCTCTCCATGGTCAACCTCGTCGGCGGTATCATCATCGGTATGGTGCAGGGCGGCATGGACTTCAGCACCGTGCTGAGCACCTACGCGCGCCTTACCGTCGGTGACGGTCTGGTGTCCCAGATCCCGGCGCTGATGATCTCCACCGCTACCGGCATGATCGTCACGCGCTCCGTTTCCGAGGGCAGCCTCGGCGAGGATGTGCGCGGGCAGTTCATGGCACAGCCCACCGCGATCATGGTCGCGGGCGGCGCAATGGTCTTCCTCGGCGTGCTGCCGAACACACCGCACTTTGCCCTGCTTGTGGTCGGCGCGGCACTGTTGGGCGGCGGGCTTTTCCTGCTGCGTCGTCTGCGCGCCACCGTGAGCGAGGAAGAGGCGGCTGCCGAAGGCGGCGCCGGCGGTGGCGAGGGCGGCGAGATGACGCCCGAGAATGCGCCGAGCCAAGCGGATTTCTACAAGGACATCGGCAACGTTTACCAACTGCTCACCATCGAACCGATCGAAATGGAGGTCGGTTACAGCCTGATCCCGCTGGTCGACGAGCAAAGCGGCGGCAAGCTCATCAACCGCATCGTGATTTTCCGCCGTCAGTACGCGCAGGACATGGGTTTCGTCATTCCCACCGTGCGACTGCACGACGGCTCGATGCTCGGCACGAACCAGTATATTATCTATATCAAGGGCGAGGAAGTCACCCGCGGCGAGATCCTCATGGATTACTATCTTGCACTGGAACCTTCCACGCCGGTCAAGGAGATCGACGGCATTGAGACGGTGGAGCCGGCCTACGGCATCCCCTCGCGCTGGATTCTGCCGGAGAATAAGGAAATGGCGGAAATCTACGGCTATACCGTCATTGACCCGCTCTCGGTTATGCTGACGCATCTGTCCGAAACGATCAAGCGCCATGCCTATGAGCTGCTGGGGCGCACGGAGACCATCCAGCTGGTGGAGAACCTCAAACGGACCTCGCCGGAGCTGGTCGAGGATACCTGCCCCGCCATTGTCAGCTATGCGCTGCTGGAAAAGGTGCTGCGCAACCTGCTGATGGAAGGCGTGCCCATTCGCGACCTCGGCACGATTCTGGAGACGCTGGTCGATTCGATGGGCAATACCCGCGACCCGGACCTCCTCACGGAGAGCGTCCGCAGCGCGCTGGCACGCACGATCACGCGCCGCTTCTGCGAGAACGGGCAGTTGCGCGCGGTCACGCTCGACGGCGAGGTCGAGCGCCGCATCGTCGCTTCGTTGACCAAGAACGAGCATGGCATTTACCTCGCCATGGGGCCGGAGCTGATCCAGCCCATCATCACACAGCTTTCCGAAAGCATGAAAAAGTTCCAGGAACTCGGCCAGTCGCCGATCCTGCTCACGAGCCAGGTCATCCGCGTGTATTTGAGCCGCCTGCTCGCGCAGTATTTTCCGGGGCTTTATGTGCTCTCGTTCAATGAGATCGTGGGCACGGTACAGATTCAATCCATCGGCAATATCAGTTTGCAGGCCGATGAGAAAAAGGCGGTCGGCGCATGAGCAAACCTGCGTTCACAACTGCATATTCGGACTTGAGCGTGGAAGAGCTTTTTGCGGAGTACCGCAAGGCGCCCAGCGACGAACTCAAGTGGGAAATCGTCATGCGGCACACGGGCATTGTGCGGAACATTGCACTGCAAATCCAAGGTGTTTACTGCACCTTTGCGCAGTTGGACGACATCATCAACGAGGGCCTGATCACACTGGCAAAGGCGGTGGACAAGTACGATCCCGCCATCGGCAAGTTTGAAACCTATGTCGCCAAGCGTATCCGGGGCATGATCATCGACCTCGCGCGCCAGCAGGACTGGGTGCCCCGTCCGGTGCGCCGCCGCACAAAGGAGATCGAACGCGCCAACGCCGAGCTTTACAACGAGCTGGGGCGTTTCCCCACCGATCATGAGGTTGCGCAGCGCCTCGGCATCTCTGACGAGGAGTATCAGGACGCGATGTCCAGCGCCTCGATGTACAGCGTCGTTTCACTGGAGGAGACGCTGGAGGGGTATGAGCAGATCACGGGGCCGGAGGAAACCGCCGCGGAGATGATGCCGGAGGTATCCCTGGAGCAGTCGGAGCTGCTGGAGGAGCTTGCCGCGGCAATCAGCCAACTGCGCGAGAACGAGCAGATCGTGCTCTCGCTCTACTATACCAAGGACATGAAAATGAAAGACATCGCCGAGATCATGGGCGTCAGCCACGCGCGTGCCTCCCAGATCCACACACGGGCGATCCAGAAATTGAAGGTACTGATGGCACAATAGGCCATTTCGCAAGCGAATGGAAAGACCGCAGAAGGAACGAAACGCAGAAAGGGAACGATCCCATGTTCAAGGGTTTTTACAACCTGACTTCCGGTATGCTGACGCAGGGGCGAAACCTCGACATCATAGCCAACAATATGGCAAACACGCCTACTGCCGGCTTTAAGACCGACCGTTATACCTTTTCCACCTTTCAGGAGGTGATGTGGAAACGCGTCGGCAACATGGACCACAAATATACAGACCTCGGCGAACAGAGCTGGATCACGGCGCCGAGCAAGCTCTACACTGACTACGAGCAGGGCTCGATCGAGGAGACGGGCCAGCCGCTTGACTTTGCCATTGAGGGCGACGGGTTCTTTGCGCTGGAAACGGCGGACGGCGAACGCGTTTATACCCGCAACGGCAACTTTTCCCTCGACGGCGAGGGCTATCTCTGGCTCTCCGGGTTCGGCCGCGTGCTGGACACGCAGGGCGAACCGATCCGCCTGGTTACCGATCGGATCAAGACGGACGACTACGGCGGCATATTTACGGAAAACGGCGGTTTTCTCGGACGCGTGGGTGTGTTCCGCTTTGAGGACAACGGCGCGCTGGAGAAAAACAACTACGGATTTTTCGTCTCCGAAAACGAAGGCGAGCCGGTCACGGACGTGACGGTTCACCACGGCTGGGTCGAACGCTCCAACATCGACCTTGTGCAGGAGATGACCAATATGATCACGGCACAGCGGGCCTACCAGAGCGCGGCGGAGGTCACCAAGATCTACGACGGCGTGATGCGCAAGGCAACGGAAGACGTCGGACACCTGTAAGAAGGAGGGCGAGCTGAATGAATATCTCCTTTTACACCGCAACCGCGGGTGCACGCGAGCAGCAGAGCCGCTTGGATGTGCATGCCAATAACATCGCCAACGTCAATACTTACGGTTTCCGCGCCAAGCAGCCCTCGTTTTCCCAGCTGATGACGGGGCCTGTGACCGGCATTGAGGGAGATCTGATGCGCGGCGTCGGTTCCCGTATGGAGGATGCGGCAACGGATTTCCGCCAGTCCGGCCTCACGGGTACGGAACGAAAACTGGACTATGCCATCAACGGCGCCGGCTTCTTTGGCCTGCTCGATCCGCGCACGGGCGAGGTATCCTATACGCGGGACGGCTCGTTTACGCTTTCCGAGCTCAAGGAGGCGGGCGAGGTGGAGGTCACTGAGACCGATGAGACGGGCGCCGAGACGACCCGAACGGAAGAAGGGCTGGTCAGCAAGTGGTACCTCTCCGACGGCATGGGCCGCTTCGTGCTCGACCGTACGGGGCAGCGGATCGAGGTCGATGCGGAGACGGCGGAGTCGACCGATATTCCGGAGCTGCCCGTCGGCGTGTTTGACTTCATCAACCACGACGGTATGCGCAGCCTTGGCGACAACCGCATCGTCCCGGTGGAAAAGAACGGCAATGTGGGGCTTGGCACGGGCGAGGCGGTGCAGGGCTGCCTGGAACTGTCCAACGCCGACCTTGCCAATGAACTGACCAAAGTGATCGAATCCCAGCGCACATTCCAATATATGCTCCGAATGATTACGACCTCGGATGAGATCGAGACCACAGTAAACGGCTTGCGCTGATTACCAAATCAATCAATATCTTTGGGAGGGATGCCAGGTGGATATTAAGAATTACGATGAATTGACGTCGATGGAGATCGACACGCTGCGTGAGATCGGAAGCATCGGAACCGGCAACGCCGCGAGCGCACTTTCGACCATGCTCGACCGCGAAATTCGCATTACGCTGCCTGAGGTTCGCATCATGGGCTACAACGAAGCCATTGAGTGGATCGGCGGCCCTGAGGCGATCACTGCGGGCGTGCTGGTGCATATCAGCGGCCAGATGAGCGGCGTTATGCTGGCGACACAGTCGCTTGAGTTTATCAACCTGGTGCTTGACAGTATGCTCTCCGAGCATATTGACGATTACAGCCAGCTCGGAGAGATCGAGCTCAGTGCGCTGGTCGAGATCGGCAACATCCTGATCTCCACATTCATCAATGCGCTTTCCGGCCTCGCAGATATCTCCCTTGACCTGACGGTTCCCAGCATCACGGTGGATATGCAGGGTGCGATCCTCGCGGTGCCGATGGTCGCTTACGGCGGCCAGACCGACTATCTGATGACGATCGGCGGCAACTTTGTCTGCGACGGTAAGGAAGTTCCCTGCCGCCTGCTGCTCTCGCCGGATATTCGGTCGCTGAATTTCCTGTTAAGAAAGCTGGGCGTGATGGAATGATCAATTCTGGACAAAGACCTCCCCTCGGAGGAGCGCAGAGGCCCTTGACGGGTGCGGGCGCGGCCCGGCCCGCTGCACCCGGTGCGGCAAGACCCGCGGCGCCCGGTGCGGCGCGGCCCGGTATGGCAGGCGCGGCAAGACCGGGTATGCCGGGTGCGGCGCCGGGTATGGGGGCAAGACCTGCAGCGGCAGGGGCGGCACGGCCCAT
>CACZPK010000001.1 GCA_902783035.1 Oscillospiraceae bacterium | reverse complement strand
GCCGCGCAAGCCCGTCCGCAATCTTGCCAAGGCTTTTGCCCTCCGCGTATTGCTCAAATATCCATCTGACCACTTCGGCTTCTTTCTCGTTGATCACAAGCTCACCATCTGCGCTCACCTCATACCCATAGCACTTCCGCTGCGCCAGCTTTGAGGTGCCGTCTTGGAAACCTTGGCGAAGCCCGGCTTTGATCTCCTCGCTGTGTTGAATCTTGTTCATGCCACTTCATCTCCTTTTTTGGCCAACAAAGCAAAACCGTGACAGCTCATGCCGCCACGGTTTTGCTTTGTTGTTATGTTAATCAGCATATAAAAAGGTTGACAAATCTCCGGTAATCGTTCCGATAACAGAGATTTGTCAACACATCTTGGCAGGGGCAGAAAGATTCGAACTCTCGACACGCGGTTTTGGAGTGGCTGTTGAAGCTTCCACGCCGCGCCGAGGTTTGCCCGTTTGTCCGAGGGTGTGGGGCTTGGGGACGCCCGCCGCTCCCCGGATTGATGCTTTATTGATGCTATAGGGAAATCTACAACTCCGAGGCAAACAGGTTTTCATAGTCCTGCATTAAGTGGTAGATGCCGTCCACATACGCCGTGTCGCCCTCCACGCGGTAGAGCATCGCGTAATCGTGCTTTTCAAACTTGATTGCGTGGTAACCGAGCGCGCGGAGCTTCGGGTGATCGCATGGCTTCAAGCTGCCCGCGACCGTCGTAAGCGTCTTCCGCGTCTCCTTCGCGTCGCGCCAGATGCTTTCGGCGGCAATCGGGTTGAGCAGGGTGTAATGCACATAACTGACATAGTCGTCGAGCTACGAGAGCGCTCTGAGCGAAACGACGACCTTATACGAAACCATGTTTCCTCCCGAGGTCGTCCAACGCAGCCTCCATATCGAGTCCCTCGCCGCGCGCGATCTGCTTGCGGGATTCCTCCAAATCGCCGAGGATCTGTGCCGAGGTCAACTGCGTATGCGGGTTGGCGGGACGCTCCGAGGTAAAGAGCTTTCTGGTGAACTCCAGCACCTTCAGCCGCGCCTCCTCCGACATGGCCTCCAGCACGGGCATCGTCGCCTCCACGGAACTCACAGCATCATCTCCTCCGCGTTTTCTTCGAGTTCAGTATACCACAGGGAAATGTAAAATAAAAGTGTTTCTTTGCGGAGGCAAGCGGAGCATCCGGTCTGTCGATTGCTGTCAGTGTGACGAACCCGCGGAGCCACCCGTAAGCCGGAATGTCGCGAGCATCTTATGAAGCACGGCGTCCGCGCCGGGAACCACCGGGTCGCCCGATTCGTTATAGTAGGTGTTGCTTACCCTGATGCAGATGCTCCCGCCGTCCGGAAGGGACACGACATAGATGTCCCGCACGACCTCGTCGCGCTTCGCGCCGTCGCGCAGCAGCGTCGCCGGGGTGTTTTCCGCGCCGACGGTCGTCTCCGTCCGCATCGGCTGTTCCATCCGCTCCATAAGCTCGGCAGTCAGCGTGGCGGCTTCGGTATAGGGATGCTCTTCGATGTCAACACCGATCCCCTTCCATTCGCCCACACCGCCAAGGGACAGCTCCAGTCCCCCGGACTCGTAAACCGAGAACTCGCGCAGGTCGTAGTCGATGCTCCACCCGGAGGGCGCGGCGTAGCGGACGAGCTGCGCCGCCTCCGGGGTCTCCGGCGCGTTCGGAATCCGCACCGGCGCCCAGCCGTAGTCCTGATACTGCGTGAACGGCAGCGCGTTCCGGCTCACATAGTCGTCGAGAAACCGCGCGCGTACCTCCTCCCTGTCAAGTGCGTCAAGCTTCAGCAGGCGAAGCGCGCCGAAAATACGCTGCATATCCTTCCCGTAGGCTTCGCCGTCCCCGACCATTTCCTCGTTGAACACCTCATAGCCGTTCTCCGTCGGGCGCAGGTGCAGCAGCCCCGGATTCTCGCCGCCGCTGACGCAGAAGAGCGTCGTGGCGCGCGGCGTATAGCTGAAGCTCCAGAAATTGCCCCAAACGCGGATATCCTGTGGG